>JBDRFR010000028.1:0-4163 GCA_043818675.1 Nanobdellota archaeon | reverse complement strand
ATCATTTGCATATTCTTGTGGAAGCAGCTCCAAGATATTCTCCTTCAAGAATTATGCAGATTTGTAAGAGCATAACCGCAATCCAAGTATTTAAGAAATTTCCAAAGTTGAAAGAAGATGAGCTTTGGGGTGGTGAGTTTTGGAATGATGGGGGCCATATTGATACTGTTGGTGACGGTTATGATGTTAAAGCAATGGAAGAATATATCAAGAAACAAGGATTAAGCATGAATCAGTTAACAATTCATTCATTTGCATCACCGTAATACCTCGCAGCTTGCTGCGGTTGGGATAGGTGATGCCTAATTATATTTTATTTTGATGATATTCTCTACATAAATATAGCAAGATTTGAAAATGCTTCAGTTAGGAATTTATTTTCTTATCTTATAAAGGAGATTAACCATCCCAAATTAATCATTGACTTAAGGGCAAACGGTGGAGGATATGGTGATAATGCAAAAGATTTTCTGTCATTTTTCATTCCTCGCCATGTAAAAGTGCCAATTGCTAAATATTTACGCAGGATAAATGAAAACGATCCTGAACTATTTGACCAAGGCGGATTTGCATTTACGGAAATTCGTCATGAGTATTTTTTTCAAGGCCCGATAGTTGTTTTAACCGGTAATCAGACAAAAAGCAATGCTGAATATGTTGTTTTAGGCCTAAAAGCACTAAGAGAATACCGAAAAGTTATCCTTGTCGGTGATACCACCTTCGGCAGTTCTGGAAACGCAAAATTATTTTCACATGACGGTATAGGCTATAAAATTCCAAGCTGGGTCTGGATGGATCCACACGGAAAAATTCTAGAAAACCACGGTATTAGGCCAGACATTCATATCCCTTCCACCATATCATGGGGCAAAGATAAAGCTTTTGAAGCAGCTATAAAAATCCTTAAGGAAATGTGAACAATTCTTACAAGCTCACCCATCCCTAATCCATATCCATATATATCTTGTCCTGCTCATCACGGTACATATCGAAATGGTCATCGCACACTTTTCTGCCATTCCAGTCCTTATTAGCAGGAGCAGAACATTTTGGTTCTTCGCATTCGTCTGTCATAAACATAGAAAAATCAATAATTCTATTTATAGTTTGTCATTATAATTTATTAATATCCTAATCTTTTAAAATAAACCCCAATTTTTCTAGTTCATAAATCATCAATTTGAAGCGATAATAATGAGTCAACAACAATCTATTGGCAAAGTATCTTTCTTGATACACATCCTATAGGTCGGGTGTCTATCATGGCCGCAATATGAATTCTGAATGCATATCCTATTAGCCAAATAATGCTGGGATTTGCAGGTTAAGAACTCTGCACACACGTAGTTCACAAGAAGTTTAATAATCCTTAAAGCTTTTACTGATCTTTTCTGTCCAAAAAGACGGCAGTGAATATTTAAGCAGCCCTTCAAACTCATCATCCATAACATAGAAATGCGCCTTTCTCTGTTCCAGCGCAGAAAAATGCGGCGCCACTTTCTCATACATATCTTTTATCGCTTTTCTCTCAAACTGGGCCTGTAATAGTGAGGGTTCTTTTAGGATAACTGTATCTGCAAGCCTTAAAACATTAAGGTCAATCATAGCAGAATTCTGCGCTATCAGTATCAACGACAAATTTTTATGTCTTGCAATCGCCATAATCTTTCCAAGCTCCTTATTAGCTGATTTCATAGTATCCCTTGAGGAAAAATTAATTGCCCCTTCATCAAGCAGCACCACGCTGTTATTTCTGATATCCTCAATAGTGTTAACGTTCTTTATTCCAAACGGCAGCTTAGAAAATCCCATCGCATGCAGCTTGCGTTTAGAATGCTTTTTAAAAAGTTCAAGGAATTTCATGCCCAAGGCAGTTTTCCCTGATCCTCTTTTACCCGTTATCAGGACAATATTGCTTCCCTTAAGAAGCCGCTTATGAAAATCCTGGTAATTGCCCTTCTCAGACTTAACAACTGAAAATGCCTGATAATCTTCTTCTTTTTTTGCAAATAAGTCCATAAATCCCATATATATTGAAGAAATCTTCAGATTATTTAAATATATTTGTTATCTTAACTTTTAAGAATATTTTTTTAAAGCAACAGCCTTAAAATTTATACATTTATGCCCACCAGCCACTCCTAAATATTATTGTTACATAATAATCCAAAATTTGTACAAACGCTTATAAATAGGGTGGATTTCACCTTTTTATAATGGTAAATATCTCTGAACGGTTGCATGAACTGCCTGATGAGCTAGGTATAAGGTTAGAAAAAATTGCAGCTGATACAGGTGTATCTCACCAAAATCTACTCCAAATTATTGCCAGAGATAATGCTTACTATTCTACTCTTAATAAACTGGCAAAGGGTTTAGATCTGATACCTGTTGGTTTTTATTCTGATGATGGATTATTCGTTCAATATACAATCCATGAACATATCCTGGGCTTTGAACAATATAATTATTTTGGGAGAGTGATAAAGGATCGACGTGTAGATCTTGGGTTGAGTGTCAAGGATACTGCAAAAAAAGTCGGAGTAAATCCACTAGTTTACTATAGATATGAAAATGGTGAACAAAAACCACCTACAAAAACAATTGACTCAATCTCTTCACAACTTCAGTTGAAGCACGGTTATCTGATACAAAAAACACCCGACATGGAACTTATGAAAACTTCTGATATATTATTCCATGTAAGTTTAAATGTTCAAATGGCTCTTGAAGGTAAAGGATTGCCTGAATCAGATATAAAGGCCATTTTGGGGTACGCAGCCAAAATCATAGAAATTAGATAAAAGTATATTCTAGATAAAATCTTTGATCTTATGTTTGACCTCTTCATGCCACAGCCATACGATAAGTACTATAGCATCAAGCCCCTGCGGAATATTCGAAAGCCCGATAAAATTTAACAGGTGTAGTTTGTACGGAACCGATGTAAGGGGCCAAAACAACATTATCCCTTCAAACCTTCCACCGCCCAGAAAATAGTCTAAAAATATATGGGTAAATATTCCAGCCGATATAACAAGAAGATACGTTGCCGGTTTATATTTTTTATATCTAAGAAATATCAGCCCTGGAATAAGAAATATAATTCCAAACATAGGTGTATGCGTAAGCCCGCCGTGTTTCATTATTTCAAAAGTGTAGCCAAACGATCCCAGTATCCAGTTTATGGGAATATCAATGTCAGGTAATAGGCCTGCAATACCTGCAATTAATACAGCATGCAATGTCAGATATTTCTTATTTTTTAATATATAGTCCCTAAATAGATCTACCAGAATCACCGATGTCAACACATGTGTTACTGCAAGTGGCATAACCAGAATTTATTTTTTGTTCATATATAAATGTTGCTAGAATAAAGCGATATTGAAAAGTTATATTAGTGGGTTTCCCCACTCAATGTTCTATAGCAATAAAACGTTGGTGGTGGGGAGACCCACAAATGGTTGATTGGAAAAGAAGTATAAATTTGTTACGGAAAAACTTTCGTAAACTTGGATTACCAAGTTATTGGCATAAACATAGTCCAAAGACATATGAAGTATGGCAACATGCTATTATGTTAATATTTTGTCGCCGTTATTGTGATTCTTATACTGAATTTGTCGAGTGGCTACCAAACACAAAATTACCTGAATATATTGGTCTAAAATCAATACCAGATGAAGGAACACTATGCAAAGAAGAAAAAAGACTAAAGCCATTCTTAGAAGCTGTTGCTATTCTCCTAGTTTTGCCTTTGCTGCCAAAGAATTTTGTTGCTTCTGCTGATATGACTGGATTACAAACAAGAAGGGCTAGCCCCTATTACATAAGAAGGATTCTTGCTTCTTATTCATGTCGTGGTTTTGCTAGGTTAGAGCTTATTTCATGGAAGAATTTTATATTAGGGTGGGAACTTAGGCTTATGAGGAAAGATGAATTAGCAATGCTAAAATCCTTATGGAAAAAGATAAAAAAGAAACCAACAACAGTGGTTTATGACAAAAAAGGAGATTGTAAACATTACCATGAATGGCTTGAAGAACAAGGAATAAGAAGTATAGCCCCTGTTAGAAAAGGAGCAAAAAGAGGGAGGATTCGACGTAAATTAATGAAAAAGTTTCCACAAAAAGTATATAATAAAAGAAATAGAATAGAAA
>JBDRFR010000027.1:0-3855 GCA_043818675.1 Nanobdellota archaeon | reverse complement strand
TTGTTTACTAATTTTGTGTTCGTTGCGTTCTCATCGGTTAATGTTGCGTTGTTTACTTTATACTCGTTGAATGAATGATATAATACATCATGATCATAATCGTAATACCTTTGCCCTTCCATTATACCAACCTTGTCTATCAAATCTAACTCTATTAGCTTTCTTATCATCTCTGATTCACTCTTCTTCTTCCCTTCCTTTACCCAGAAATTTATTATGTCAGCTTCCGTTATATACATCTTTACCTCTATCTTAAGAATTCTACCTTTTTTATATATACTCTCTCCGCTAATCCTGTCAATCCATCCGCTGCGTCATCATGCTTGTTCTTCCCTTGCTTTATATACGATGTTAACTCTTGGATGAATTTTTCATACGCGTTTGTTCTATCTTCTTTCTCTAGGAATCTAAATCTTTGCTTTATTACCCCGCTTTTCATCAATATCCTTGTCTCTTTATTCACCGTATTCGCTTTCCATTTTATTATCGTTGTTACTTTATCTTCCGTTTTCTCCGCTGTATTGTTGTGTTCGTCTATGTTTCTTTTTATTGTTTTTGCGAAACTCTTCCCCCCAAAATTCGATTCGAAGTATTGCACGTCTGGTTTGTAATCTATTATCTGCTGCGTTATTTCTGCTTCTGTTACCTCTATTGGCTCTTTTGTGAATACTACATCAACTACATATACTAAATCATTATAAATATATCCTATTACACAGCAGAATGAATCGTCTCCTTCGTCAGCTAAGTCCGCATATCCCATTACACCTACAACTTCTTCACCTCTCAGTTCTTTCAATCTAAAATAGGTCAAATCTTCCATTGGGAATAATAATCCCTTCGTTTCAACTGGTTCTTGCATGTATTCGGCTTCCCAGATACTGCTATCTACCATACTTCTTGTTTCTAAATATTCTTCAGTAGTTCTTATTTCTTCACAGAACGATTTTTCATTTATTATTGCTGGTATTTTAATTTGTATCCAATCTTTCCCTTGTTCTGCTAACAGCATACCAATTGGGTCTTTTTTTGACCAACGAGTAGCTATGTGTATTTCTGGGCAACCCGTTTCCATTCTAGCTTTATGCGTTGATAGATACCAATTCCATGTTTTATCTAATATAGTTTCGCTTAATGCTTCTTCGAGGTTTTTAATTGGGTCATCTAGTATTGCTATATCTTTACAGCCCTTTCCGGTTATTGCGCCTTGAACACCTCCGCAGAAATAAGTACTTTGTGCTGATGCTTCTGTAGCCCAGTCTCCAACTGCTTTTTTATCTTGTTTTAATCTTACGCCTGGGAATATCTTTTGGTATTTATCACCTTTTATTATTTCTCTTATATCATACGAGAATTTTTCCGCTAATTCAAGTCCATACGCATTTCTCATTATTGATGCATTACCTTCTTTTTTCCCTATTACCCACGTGCAGAATAATGATACTATGTATGATTTTCCTGCTCTTGGAGGCATTGATATCATTAGCTTCTTTATACTTCCTTCATACACCTTTTGCAATATTTCAGCAATTGTTTTCAGATGTGGTTTTTTATCATTTATAAAAACTGCATCCATGTATCTACAATAGCTATAAAAGTCATTTCTACTTTTTCTTCTTTGTAATAGTTCCTCTGCCGCTTTCACGGACAATTCTGATAAGTTCGATATCACTTATTTGTTCCACATGTTGCGTAAATTCTCCTAGGAATGTTCCTACTATCTGGCTTGGTAAAACTTTATCTAATAATTTGGCTAATAACACCGTATTTGGCGCATTTTTATCTAATGCCAGCGTTATTGCTCTTCTTATTATTTTATCTTGTTTCTCATATAATATTCTATGAGCTGCTCTTGTAGTTTTATTTAAAGAGCCTTTTGGTCTTCCATTAGGATTTCCACATTCACCTTTTTTATATGGCATTACATCCTCTTATATCTAAAGTATCCAACTGTTCATTTACAGTTATCTTATTTTTGCCCCTTTTGTCCATAATTCTCTTTTTACCCTTTCGTTCGCCGTTACAATACCTTCACAGTCTATACAGTATCTTGAGTATTTTCTTTTTATATTCCTTGATTTGCATTTCATACATTCCTTTTCGCTTGCTTCTAATATTGCCAAACTGTAGCAATATATTTCAAATTTCTCTCCGCATTCATTACAATTAAATTCCCATATTGGCATATTTTATTCCCTTTACCCCTTATATTACAAACATTTTTATTCATTATCAAGTCTTATTTTTATCTTCTCCTTCACCCTTTTCTTTACAAAACCTTTTTCATCATCACCAACGGGACAAAAGCAGCACAACGTTTTAATTAAATAATTTTGGTGTTGCGATGCTTTTATCCCTTTTCCTTCTCGGGTTTTTCTGGGTTTAAATTATCAATAGCTTACTCTAAAGACAATGGTAAAAAACCTTTCCAAAAATTTTGCCAGCACAGTGAAAACTTAGTGCTATTCGTTGTCTGGATCATCTGGTCGGCGGCAAGGGTATATGAAACGTCATAACAAAAAAAAGTTTCGTGTCTTTGATTTTGGTAAAACTTTTTTTATTCCGCCCTTGCCTCAATGTGACGTGTTTACTAACCTAATCAGTTAAACCTAACATATCCTACTTAAAAACGCCACGTCTTTTGTTGTTTAGCTGGCAAAAATTTTTTTGACTAAAAAAGCTTGACCTTTGTTCGTTCAAGCTTAAAATGTGGGGTACTTAAAATGCAAAGCGTGATAAAAACGAAAAAAACAGAAAAAACAGTCTTCCACTCAAAACGCCATCGGGGCTGGCTTGTTCGGGTTCTTGCTATTTCTGGCCCCGCAATTAAACAAAAATTTTTAGTCAATGCTTTTGCTCCAAACGGGCTCTTGGTTTCTTACACGTTTCGTGATTCGCTAACAGCCCTTTCCTTTGCTAATTTTCTCATCAAAAAAATAAATAAAGGTTGGTCATGTTAAATCTAAATTTTATAGCTGTTGCTTCATTCGCTTTTAAATACCACTGTTCCTATGTCGGCGGTCGCCCAGCTTCAAACGTTCTTAAAAATTTCAATGGTGAAATTGTCTTTATGTTTCGCAAACAATTTCCGGGCAATTATTTTATTCAGTGGGTGCGCTGTAACTTCGATTGTTCCCAGTATCAAGAACAAATCTTAAACTACAAAGGGGTTGAATACATTTCTCTATTTCTTTTAATCCAACACAAAATCTCTCGCAAATTTTTGTATAGTTTTCGTAATTTTCTTCCACAGGCTAATCATAGCTTAGGCTATTTTTCAAAATAATGTTTTCAAAAATTGTTATCAATTTTATAACAGCTTTTGTTTGATTTTAAGCTCTAATCGAAGGTTGTTATCAAATTTATAACAAATGTTATCGGAATGATAACAATATTATTTTCTAAAACTCAAAAAAGTGCCAAATTAGCTCAAAAACGCACATAAATAGTTTGGCATACAGTTTGTACTATATACACAGTAATCAAAAAAGGAGTAACAAAAATGAAAAAGCAAATCGAAACACAAGATGAATTTCTCGCCGAAATGAGTATGCTTGAAATAATTAAAGTCGCCTTCGAAATCGAGGATCGCATGAGCGAACTTGGTTTTGGCAACAATGCTTTTAACAAATTCGGGCAAGCGCTCCGTGGTCCAGAGGAGTTTAACCCTCACTCTGAGGGGTACACCCCCTTTGGTGATGAGTAATTTTAGATTATAATTTTTTAACTTAAAAGGAGTGTACAAAAATGAAAAAATCTACCCGCAAAAAGGCGGGAATACTCGAAGTGACACTCAAACCTCAAGGTGTCGAAATTGAGCTAAATCTTGGAACAGATAATACCACTGTCCAGTGG
>JBDRFR010000026.1:0-2816 GCA_043818675.1 Nanobdellota archaeon | reverse complement strand
TAATAGCATCAAGACATCCAGAAGTTCCTCCGGTTAGAGCTGTTGCTCCATAAAAATTAGCCATAATTACCTATCCTTTCTAACATATTGATATTCAATCGCATACGATATAGGTTGAAAGCCTTTTAATGAGTCCGAAGTCGTAAGTTGAAATCCAAAGCCATGAGACCATCCAACCAAATCAACCGGAGCAGTTGTTCTTACCAGTCGATTTATTCCAGTATCTACGCTTAACTCTAATGTAGCGAGTTCTGCCGAAACAAACACAACATCACCATATGTCCATATTACATCGCCATCTGTCCAGACTACATCTGACCCCTCTGTCATGTTGGTATCAGAATAGTAAATTACTTTCAGGTCATGGTCTTCGGTTATTCTTTTGGCTACAATTTTTACACGTCTGATTCTTGTCTGATCCCAAATACTGCCAGTCGGCCATAAATCCCCAGATGCAACATTTTGAGTTATTCCAATCCCGTCCCAGCTTGTGCTATCTTCTAACAACATCATATATCCTGTATCTATTCCTGAGTATATGTATTGTGTTCCGTACTCATCTATAACCCTAAAGGCACACTGAGGGCGTTCGGCAGCACTGGTTGATTTCTCGTACCATTTCTTTTTAGACAGATCATAAACAAACCATTTATTATTTGTTGTTTGTCCAACACCCGAAGGTATTAATAGATTATACTCTTTGTATACGGCATCAAACCAGCCTCTTGAGTTTTCAATGTAATCAAAATTAATACATGCCGTTTCGTTTGGGTCGAAATACATGTCTATTCCACGAATAGGAACTAAAACAGCCCCGTCAAACATCATGGGGCCGGAAGAGGATAACCAGATAGCAACATTTCTTTCCACGTTCTCAGATACAACAAAACCAACTTCAGCATTGTCTAATGTTAATGGAGCCGGACAGCCTACCGTTAATGATACAGTAAAGATTTGAAAGTCTTCTGGACCGTCACCTGTTAATAAATAGGTTTCATGGTTTTTCAATGCCAGCCATGATGTAATAATGCTTGACCCGAACCTGTTATATAATTGAGTTCCGCAAGTTAAACCATCGGATGTTCCAAAGAACAAACTCTGCTCTCCATCTTTGCTCGATTCATCACCGTTTAATGCTTGAGGAATATTAGCCGCAGAATAATCAACTCTATTGCCTTGTTTATCTGCATCAGCTCCACATAAAAGAAGTCTGTTTTTATATGAGGCTGGAAACTTATAAGAATTTATTGATTGTTGGGTTGGGATGCCTGAAACCAAATCAATAACTATTTCGGGGTCTCTGTCTATTGAAAATGTTACCGTATCTCCAGCAGCCTCGTCTGCACCAAGAACGCCATCTGCCAAGGTAATAACTGTTGCTGTAACAGCAGCTACGGCAAAAACGCCATTATTCAAATCAGTTCCATCTATTTCTATATAAACACCAGCCTTAACTCCGGCAGTTATAAAGTTTCCAGCAGCGGTTGTTATCGTATCGGGGTTTGCTGTTTTAGAAAATGTTATGTCTGTTCTTACATATTTGGGAGCTGCTCCTGATAATTTTGCGCTTACTACAAATTTATAGGCATATCCTGTTTTGCCAAATAGCTCTTTCATATGTTCTGAAGTTACCGCCGGAGGCGTCCAATTCATTAATCCACTTTGCCCCCATACCTTACTGCTTGATAGCGTTCCGTCTGTTACCGTTCCAACACTTGTCCATGCCGTTCCGTTCCAGTAGTAAATAGTAATAGAAGCGGCGTTTTGATTTACAAGCGTACCGAGAAGAGTAAAGTCTATCGCAGAAGTTCTTTCATCAAACATAGCCACTACATAGTCTGAGGTTGAAAGACCATCCAGAACACCACCGATTGGTTGTTCTTCAAATGAAGATTCATTTACCTGAAGAGTGTAATCCTCGAAAGTTCCGGTATTAGCTCTATACACCTGAAAAGCAATTGGTTGTCTTTTAACACCGTCCCATATATCGGTAAGTGCCTGCCAGGGAGCATCAACTGTAACAAAGCTAAGCTCTGCTGTTCCGGCATCAATCTCAAATAAATAAGCATACAAATAAAGACCTTGAAAATGAAACGGAACTGCTGTGCCTACGGTTGAGGTAAACGTCATAGACCCAGATTGAGCTAATGATATAGTATCGGGTTTTGTCCCATCTTCCCAGCCAGATACGGCGGTAAAGATTGTCCCATTCCATACTTTTGCAGAGGTAGTTGATGCCGTGTCGTTGGGTGTTTTTACTGTATATTTAACTCCCTTGATTGGTCTTGGTGTTAATATAAGCCAAAACTTTTGAGTTCCGATTGAAACTATATTGCTTGAATCGCTAAGGGTGTTATTAATCTTTTCAGTATGTTCTATTGGGTTCACACGATTTCCGTCATCACATGTAAAGAAAGTTGAGCATCTTGATTCTTCACCGCCCCAAATCATTGTTTCCTTACCGTTACAATAGATTACATCATCGCCAACTGTAATAAACCTTCCAATGCCAGCTCCCGTAGCGTCTGTGTGTAAAGCTGTTCCCTCAAAATCACCCTGGTCTCCGATGGCTGTTTGATTTTGTAATATTTGAGAAGCCGTTAATCCTGTATTCTCTGCCTGAACTAAAACATACGAACTCTGGTCATAGCTTGATCTAAAATGATGGCCGTTCCTAATTTTAAGATAAGTGGTTAATGCTGTGGTATTGATTTTTGAATAACCGGATATTCCTTCCAGCCTGTCGTCTTTATAGCGTAAATTTTGCAGCGTTTTATAATTGCTTGGCCCAATATTAGCAGGATCAATATCTGGTA
>JBDRFR010000025.1:0-10128 GCA_043818675.1 Nanobdellota archaeon | reverse complement strand
AATGAGGAAAATGCAAATTATATGGTTCATCTAAGGGCAGAATATATCAACAAACAAATGGATGCGCATTATGGGATTAAAAATAACCCGTTGATAAATGAGATAGCAGTAACTTAACCTTAAATTAGTACACGCACCCTGTTCTTGTAGGTATTGGTTCTACTTTGATAACTTTAGTTTCTGACGGTTATTTCGCCGCAGATCCTGCAAGGCTTCCAATGGGGATAATAACAGGAGTGGGTTTTATAGGCGCTGGATCAATTATTGCGCAGGGCACAAAAGGCGTCCAGGGTCTTGCTACAGCAGCATCACTTTGGGTTGCAGCAGCTATTGGCATTTCTATCGGTGTTGGCTGGTATGCACTTTCCACGGTTGTAACTTTTGTTGTATTATTAACATTATACATTAACGACGTCCGTGAAAGAAAAACTAGGGCTTAAAGATTTTCTCGAGAATATCAAGCGTATACAATATTGTTGCCTGGGTTTGCTGTTTTGATGGATAGAAAGCTTCCTTTTTTTTATGGACTGAAAAAATCCTCACCTGGTTTATCAGATGTATTTGATTGGTAAGCGCTGGGTCAATTACCAGCTCTTTTTCTTTTAGTTTTGCGATGATATTGCCTAAACCGATCCCCGGACTTTTCTCAAGCAAATCGTTGCCGGTTACTTCATAGTATTTTCTATGAAGAGCGGTCTCAAGCAGCCTTCCACATAATATAACAGCGCTTCTAAAACAATCATTATTAAAGCATTTGTTAAGTTCTTTTATGTCTGCCTGCACATCCGGCAATATTTCCTGCGGCAGCACTGCAGATATTGAAAATGTTTTTTCAGGTTCAATTTTTGGGATGTTGAGCTGTTTTACAAGTTCTATTAATTTCTGCACAGATTTTAAAACAGCTGCAAGGTCCTTATTTTCAAGATCGGGCATTAATTCAAGAATTTTACTGACATTTACTTCATTTCTAATATCAAACTTTACCAATTTCATAAGCTCTAATGATTCTGCCCTTACAAATTTCAGTTGGTTTAATAGATTGTTAAGATAATATACTTTTTGTTTCTCATCATAGTTATATATTGCCTTCTCATGGTCAAGCTTTTTATTGAGGTCAATATTGTTCTTTATGGCAAGATTAACTGCATTTTGTAGATTTAGAAGAGTTTTTAGCATCTTATAGGAATTTTGTTAATTTTTGTTGAATTTTTATATTATTTAATAATACACTTTCTTTTAATAAGTTTTCTACATTATAATTAAATTTGCTTTTTACTAATTTTACAACGTAACTTATCATTACCTCTTTTGAAGCAAACTGCATTGGACTATTAGCCAAAGTTTTCCTCATCGTTTCCCGCACGACCCATACCCCTAATGGCGCTGCATATTCACCTGTTATAAAACGCAGCACCAAAACAGAACTTTGCCTCTTAACTTTTTCGAGTTTTTCGACTATCGGAAGTCTTGCTGCATAATACCCGCCGCCACAATTATCAGCGTATGTTTTGCGCCCATTATAGCCCTCATAATCTGTCATGTGCTGAAATGTTGAGCTGGTGTTCCATTCAGCTTTTGGCGCATACATCTCAAACAGTTCGTATGACCACACTTCCGGAAAAAACATCACCATAAAATAATTACCAAGGTAGTTGCCAAAATAAACCACATAATCAGATTCACTATAGTTTTTCACTTTATCTAATAGGTGTTTTGATAGAGCATCATCTGTTGCTGTAATTGACCATCTTGTTGGCACCAATCTTCTGCTTTTTTTAATGCCTAAGTTGCCCATACTAAGTAATTTAGTCAAAAAATTTTCATTAAATCCTTTTCCAAAAAGATAGGTTAAAGCATTATTAGCTTTCAGGTCTGTATCTGAGACAACTTTTTCCACTCTTGTATCAACTGTTGGATTTCCAGTAATTTTTGCATTATCGAGTGTAGCATTAGGGCCCATTGGCGCATTGTATGGGTCTGAATTTAATTTGAAATAAGGCTTTGATTTTAAATTAATTTCCACATCTACAGGCCTTGATGCCATCCCTATTTCTTTTCCTATCTCAAGGAATTTGCTTTGGTCCTTAATATTTGACTTAAATCTGGAATTGACTAATGTAGACCGTATATTTACTATTTCCTGAATTTGATAATTATTGCCTGCCCAGTGGCTTGGCGCATCATACAATTCCACATCCATTTTTGGCTCATTTGGGCTAAGAATACCGACAAACACATTAGGATACATATTATGCCCGACAAAAGGCGCAGGCGAACTTCCAAAAAAATTCTGTTTAAATTCTGCAACTTTGGACATGGCATTAGACTTTGCAATGATCGGGCAAAACATCCTCCCGCAGCTTTTCATCGGTGTTGAGCCTTTACACTTAAGACATGGAATATTCATAATTAAGGTAAAGGGTGCAATGATTATATATTTTTCTAAATATATCAAAATTATTGAAATTTCCTATCAAAACTAAATGTGAGGTATTACGGGAATTTTTATGTAATTTTAAAATGTCCTTCGCAAAAATTAATCGCAGTATACTGCTTGGCATCAGTTTGAAATGTATCTCAAAGAAATCAAAGGGATTTCAAAGAAACACATAAAGAAATAAGAATCCTAAGATTTGTTATCCCAGCATTATTCAGGAGTATTACACAAATCTTCAACACAGGCTTTTGATCATTACAACTTACAAAATAATACCGACACAAGCTTAAGGATATCATACTCTAGTTGTAATAAAAACATTTTTAAACAATTGTAAACCTCAGATGATAATGCCGCTTACAGAAGACCAGATAATTAAAATCAAAGAAGAGCTAGATAATTGCACAAACCCATTATACTTTTTTCATGACGATCCTGACGGCGTATCATCATTTCTGCTATTCTATAGGTATAAAAAAGAAGGCAACGGCGTTATAGTCAAACGGTCCAGGCCCCAAGTTGACGAACAGTTCATTTCAAAGGTTAACGAGTACGCTCCTGATAAAATTTTTATTTTAGACCTGGCCATTGTTGACCAGGGGTTTATAGATAATGTAAAGGTCCCTGTAATCTGGATAGATCATCATCAGCCTATAAAGCTTGACAATGTCCAGATTTTTAATCCCAGATTAAACAACCCTGACAATTCCGAGCCAGTTACGTATTTATGCTACCAGGTTGTTAAGCAGGATTTATGGATAGCCGCTGTTGGCTGTATTGGCGATTGGTACTATCCTGATTTTATTGACAAATTCAGTGAAGACTACCCCAATTTATTAAAGATTAAATCAACCGATCCAGGCGATATCTTATTCAACACAAAGCTTGGAACTCTGGTAAAAATTTTCTCATTTATACTAAAAGGCAAAACCAGCAATGTGAAAAAAGCTTTTAAAGTTTTAACACGCATTGAAAACCCATACGAGATACTGGACCAAAAATCTTCCCAAGGCAGGTTTATCTATAATAAATATTCAAAGATAAACAAGCAATACATAGAAATAATCGATGAAGCAAAAAAACAAAACTCTGATGATAAGATTTTGGTTTACACATATTCCGATGATAAGATGAGTTTTGTTGGTGATATTGCAAACGAGCTGATGCACCTGTTTAAAACCAAGCTGATTATAGTTGGCAGAAAAAAAGATGACGAGGTAAAAATGAGCCTTCGTTATGGCAGCATGTTATTGCCAAAGCTTATAAAAGCGCTGGAAGGGGTTGAAGGTTACGGCGGCGGGCATGAATACGCCTGCGGCGCTAATGTTAAGACCAAAGATTTTGACAGGTTTGTGCAGAATTTAAGGGACCAGCTTTGACTTGATATATTTCTCAATTTCTCTATCAAGAAACTCAGGGTTAAAAAGCGGAATTTCATGATTTCCTTTAATAACATCCAGTTGGGATTGTTTTATTCGTTTATGCAATATATGATAAGATAGTTTACTAAAAATCTCGTCTTTTTTTGTTTCAATAATAAGAACAGGAACATCAATTTTCACAAGGCTGGTAAGCAGATCTGATGACCTCATAGATTTGATGCAGCTTTTCATTGCAGGGTTAGAAACAACAAACGAAGAGGCATAGATGATTTGATAAACATGTTTGCATTTGGTAAAATCGTAGCTTGGCACTTTTTTATGCATAGCCCAACCGATAAGATTTAATATCCTGCATGGTAAAAAGCCGAATACCAAAAACGATGGCCTGACTGTAACAAGCGAAAGTTTATACGACGAATCTACAAGGATTATTCCGTCCACTTTTTTAGGATGCATTTTATAAAATTGTAATGCAACCATCCCGCCAAAACTGTGCCCGACCAGGATTATTTTGCTAATTGATTCTGTCTTGATTATTTCATTAATATCTTTTGCAAATGCTTCAAGTGAGAAATTATCCGCGCCGTAACTTATACCATGCCCCCTCATATCCATATTTATCGTGGAATATCCTTTTTTTACAAAATATTCCTGCTCTTTTCTAAAACATGTATAGTTCAGGCCTAATCCATGCAAAAATACAACACACTGCCTGCCTGACTTATTGATCCTATAAAACAGGCTTGTCCCATCAAAACTTTTTACGCTTTTATCAGCAATTTTTGCCATATTTAAATTCTAAATTATATGTTTATAAATGTTTTTAAAGTTAAATTTATAAATAAAGCCGAATCTTTGATGGTTTAGGCGTCGGTGGTCTAATGGCTATGATTGCGGCCTTCCAAGCCGTTTATCCGGGTTCGAATCCCGGCCGACGCATTTTAAAAAAGAGGTGTTCTAACGGTGAAAATTGAAGTTAAACATAAGAACAGTTGACGAAGTTGTAGATTCTATTTTTTATAGCCCTGCTAAGCCAGATTTAACAACCGTAGAAGAAGCTGTTGAACCTGCTAAGCCTACTTCAGAAATTATCGAACAACCGATAAAATCAGACATAACAAAATATGCAGCTAACGGCGTATATTTTTTCATGCACCCATTTTGGGGAGGATTTGCAAATTATGGTAAAGAAGTAATTCTTCATGATAACAGCGATAACCTTATGGTTAACTATTTAAAGCAAGACATACTGGATGCGAGAAAATATATGGACAGCGGCACGCTGCATGCTTTATCAAATGCTCTTGTAACAGTCAATCAATTCCATCTTTTCTCCGCTTTCCAAAAAACGAAGCCATTAGTAATATTATTATTGCCCAAAGATTATGATAAAGAACAGATGCATCCTCCTAAGGATGATGGCAGTCCAAGTGATTGGCGGTTTCCTGAAGCATTTGTTGAATTAATCAAAGAAAAAACTGGCGAAGCTGATAATTATCTAGCTTGTGAAACAAAAGATTATGATCATGGTTACCTGAAAACCGAAGATTGGATAGCGCTAAATTTTCTCTTTACAAAGCTCAAAGTTATGCAGTCCTATATCATTGGCGATAACATTGGCCAATGTATAGGTAATTTTATACCTGATGCAAAATCTGAACTTCCGGATACTAAGATAACAGGAATTGCAGACTTATGTATTACGCCGTTTGACCATTTCATAATAAACGGCAAACTGCCAAATGGCTATTCTTTTAGCGATTATGAAAAAGACGAGGAAGTTTTAAAGAATAAATATTTTAGCGACAGAACGAGTATCGCGCATTACAACTTTGACGACATAGCAAGGCTTGTTTACTCAGATCATGACTTACATCACTTAGTATTGCCCAGTTCCAAAAAATCATGGGATATAATAACCAAGGATGGCTGCAAGACTGTACAAATACAGGACAAAGTCCATATATTATCCCCAGACACTAAACATCCGCTAGGTTACTGTCCTGAACGTCCTCATAAAATTGTCCGAATATCTGATCTTTTGCATGAACCAACAATGCAAGAACTACACACTATCTTAAGTAAATACAATTCAATAAGTTATTCAAAATAATCTTCATAACAAAAAGACTTCCTTCCTTCATAAGTGCAGCTTCCTTTTTCCTCAACAATATTACCTTCCAGAAATTCCCTGTATTGATTTATTATAGAATTACAGTCAGAACACCTTCTAAAATCTGTCCCAACCTCAATCTCAAATTCTTTTTCACTCAATTTAGTGATCTTTGTAGGAGTGGTTGATTTAAGATATTTGTATATATTTTCAATAAACCTATTATCAGTAATAGCATCTGATAAAGTTATATCTAAAATGCATTTTTTCGGCGCTGTATAACTTACAATTTTCCTTTTAATCTTGATGCATCTTTGGGTTCTAAGCTTATTAATGATTTCCTCATTATTTTTCCGCAATAGTTCCGGAAGTTTAATGCTTCCGTCCGGGTTAAATTCAAACATAATAAAACCAGTTCCCTACTGATTTAAATTACTTTTGGAAAGCTTTAATAATTCCCGATAAATCTAGTAGATTATGCAGTATAAAAACTTAACACTTGACAAATTCCAGGAAGATGCTATTCTGGCAATCGAAAATAACCATTCTGTTGTGGTCTCTGCGCCCACAGGTTCGGGTAAGACCCTGATTGCTGATTATATTATTAATAAGGATATTAATAAAGGTTCAAAGATCATTTACACTGCTCCGATCAAGGCACTATCTAACCAAAAATACAAAGATTTCTGCAAAGAATACGGTAAAGAGAAGATCGGCATTTTAACAGGCGATACTGTAAAAAATCCAGGCGCACCCATCCTGATAATGACCACTGAGATTTACAGAAACATGGCAATAATTGGAGACCCAATCATGGAAAATATATCTTACGTTGTTTTTGACGAGATACATTATATTAACGATCCTGAACGGGGATTTATCTGGGAGGAATCAATAATTTTTTCTAAAGAGAGCATCAGATTTTTATCATTATCCGCAACAATTCCAAACGCAAAAGAGTTCGCTTCATGGATGGCGGCCATAAAAAAACATCCGGTTGAAGTTATAACTCAAAACAGGCGTGAAGTCCCGTTAACAAAATTGTTTTTTGACACTGAACTTGGCATAACCTCCTTGGAAGACATAAAAGAGATGGCATCCATACCTGAATACACTTATAAAAGAAGGTTCAGGCCGCAAAGGATAAACCCGCCCAATCATACAGAATTGATCTACGAAATCCGCGATAAGTTGCCATGCTTATTCTTCAATTTCTCAAGGAAGAAATGTCAGGACAATGCAAACGAACTGGCAAAAACTAACCTGTTTCAGGCCAACCCCGTAATTCAAAAAATTATAAGAAATAAGCTGGAATTTGCGCCTAAAGAGATAAAAGGATTGGCCTCAACAAAACTGCTGCTTAAAATTTTACCGTACGGTATAGGCTTCCATCATGCAGGACTATTGCCTTTAATTAAAGAACTCATAGAAGATTTGTTCGAAAAAGCCCTAATCAAAGTTTTATACACTACAGAAACTTTTGCGGTAGGCATCAATATGCCTGCAAAAACAGTTTGTTTTGAATCTTTAAGAAAATTTGACGGTATCAGTTTTCGGTTCTTAAACTCAAAAGAATACTTCCAGATTGCCGGCCGCGCAGGAAGAAGAGGCATTGATAAGGAAGGTTTTTGTTATGCCATGATTAACAGGCGCGATTTTGATTATAAGATTATTAAAAAGATTACTGATATTGATAAAGAGCCTATCAGATCCCAGTTTAAATTATCTGTTAATACAGTTTTAAACCTGATAAAAAACCATACTGTAAAAGATATTGACAAAATCCTAAAAAATAACTTCTATACCTTCCAGAAATTCGGCAATAATTATCTAAACATTAAAAGTAACATTTTCGATTACAGCTTTGAAAAAATCAAGAGAAAATTGACAAAACTAGATTATATTACGGATGGTGTTTTAACTGACAAAGGCGAATTTTCGTCAAAAATTTATTCTGATGAGATTATCATTGGCGAGATATTTTCCACAAATTTCTATCAACATCTTAATGAATACCAGATATTATTAATTCTGGGCTGTATCTGCTTTGAATCCCGTGAAAAAACCGAATTTTATCAGGTTTACCCTTCACGGTTTGTTTCAGACTTAAAAAAACAGATAACTAATCATCCTTATATTTCAAAAGATAAAAGGTTCCGGGATATGGAATCAGTTACAGCCATGATCCATCCCTGCTACTACAAAAAAACCATCTTTGATATAATCAATAACACAAACCTGCTTGAAGGAGACCTGATAAGGTTTTTTAGGCAGATTCTTGACAGGATTAGCCAGATCAAAAATGGAACAAAAGATTTTAGGCTGGAATTGATGCTAAGAAACTGTAAGCAGCTGATTCTTGACTGTTTGATGGACATTGATCAATAAAACTCGCCTTTGATGCTTGTTGCCCCGGCATTAATTTCAATGTTGATATTCTCTTTATTTTCATCGTAGTTTTCACTATAATACTTCTGCCCTTTTTTTATGAAATCGTCAAGGTTTGTGGAGATAGCCCCACCATCAATTTCGATAACAACGCCTGTATCTTTTGGAAATTTTAGTTCAATTGAACTTGCACCTGTGTCGATATATGTTTCTGTTGGATATCTGCCAAAGATTATCTCTGTTTTGCTTGCGCCTGAATCAATATCAAGCTTATCAACTTTTACCTCTTTAAGGTTAAGCTGCATATCTGCTGCTCCATATTCAAGGTCCAGAAAATAAGTTAAATCTGGTGACAGCCTGACATCCCATATATCTTTATGTCCCTGGAAAAACGAAAAACTGCTCTGCCTTTTTACGCTAACCTTGGCAGTACTGCCCTCTTTTTTCATGGTTATCGCTGGGTCCAGACTATCAGCAGTTTTTACTGCGTTTCTTACTATATCATCAGGTTCACCGCTATCAATTGACACTTTCCCAGCGCCAAACTCAATACTTAATTCCACATTTTGCAGACTTGGTTCAACTGGCACATTTTGCACAACCTCTCTGATTTCACCTATTTCAACACTTTCTGTGAGGAATAACCCACCAACTGTTAAAAATAAGATTAAAAACGTAAGCGCTATCCATTTCATCCGAAACGCCATTGCAAGCCCAATAAGTCCAATCCCCACAGGCCAATAAACCCTAAAAATTTCCCATACCGAAAACTGCAGAAAGCCCATGGTTTTGACTATCAAAAATATTCCCAACAGTACTAATGCAATGCCTGCAACTTTTCTGGTTTTCATTTTTCTTTCCTCATAACCAGGTACAGCCCAAATATGATTAGACCAGTATAAAACAATAATTTGATCTGAAAAAATGGAAAAAAGTGTTTTGTCATTAAACCAATCGAAATAAATATTAGGATTACGCCAAAAACAACAGGACCATTACCAGGTTTTTTCACCTTTTTATCTGCCTTAATGCTAATTTTAGTTTTTTTCACAGATTCCTTGCCTGGTTCCTCAGGTATTATTATCCATGCGATAAGATACGCCAGAATTCCAGTGCCGTTTACAAATATTAATAAGACAGCAGCAAGCCTTACCCAGACAGGATCAATCTTAAAATAATCAGCAATACCAGCGCATACTCCAGCAACAATTCTATCCTGTTTTGACCTATATAGCTTTTCAACCATTTTTCACCTCTTCGGGGATAATAATCCATGCGATTATATAAGCAATTATTCCAGCGCCCATAAGAGCTGTTAAAGCCCATATTAACCTGATAACTGTTGCATCAATTCCAAAATATTTTCCAAGCCCGCCACAAACACCGCCAATTAGCCTATTATTCTTTGACCTGTATAATCTTTTCATTTTCATATAAACCTCCTTTTATCTTTATAAATAATCAGTAGGAATCCTCCATTTTTTTGCTTGACTTGGATATTTCCAAAAAAACCAGGCTCTGTTTTCATATTGTTCTTTAATCAGTTTTTGTATTTAAACCATCCGAAGGAATACTATATAGGAATCCTCCATTTTGATATTTATCGAAGATTGCTAGATATAAATATTTGATAAAAACATTTAAATAAACTGCAATAAGATTATCTGCTATGATTGCATGTTAAACCTCGTGGTTTAAATATTCCTAAATTTTAGGAATATAAAAACACACGGAGGTGATGTCATATGACATCAAACAAGCAAACATACATAGGATTGGACATACATAAAAAATTTTTGTATGCTGTT
>JBDRFR010000024.1:0-7718 GCA_043818675.1 Nanobdellota archaeon | reverse complement strand
AGAAGATGGGATAAAAAACCATTGTATTATCCTGAGTGTGATAGAAACATGGAGAAAGAATGTGCAGAATGTCTATCATACTCTAATAGGGACTCTAAAGCAACATAATTCTAGGATTTTATCATGGGCTTAGTAGTTGCTATCCATTATAAACCTTTGCATGATTAACTACTCAGGGATAGTATTAATGAGAAGATGTTTT
This sequence comes from Nanobdellota archaeon, assembly GCA_043818675.1. Classification (GTDB taxonomy): domain Archaea; phylum Nanobdellota; class Nanobdellia; order Woesearchaeales; family DATDXC01; genus JBDRFR01. The sequence continues at coordinate 7,516 of JBDRFR010000024.1, read as the reverse complement.
ACTTTTTTATAGTACTGTAGAATATTTCAATCAAAACCTTTATTAACCAGTTAGATTATTTTATTAAAGGGGTGATTTCAATGAGCATTTTTAGCATGAGCGGTTTTGGGATATTCTGGATTTTGGTAATAATTGCCAGTTCCTTAAAAATTATTAAGCAATACGACAGAGGCGTTAAGTTTACTCTCGGTAAATATACAGGCATTATGGAGCCGGGCTTAAGAATAGTAATCCCACTTATCCAGTCATACGAACGAGTTGATTTACGAATTAAAACTGTGGATGTTCCTTCACAGGAATGCGTGAGTAAGGATAATGTATCTTTAAAAGTTAACGCTGTTTTGTATTACAAAGTATCCGCTGCTGATAAAGCGATCTTAGAAGTTGAACAGTTCAATTATGCTGTATCTCAATTAGCGCAAACCACAATGCGAAACATTGTAGGAGAATTTGAGCTTGACGAGATCCTTTCTAAAAGAGAAGAGATTTCCAAAAAAATTCAGGGAATTGTAGACAAAGAAACCGACCCATGGGGCATAAAAGTAACAAATATCGAGCTTAAAGATATAGAGCTGCCAGAAACAATGAAACGCGCAATGGCGCACCAGGCAGAAGCTGAACGAGATAGAAGAGCAAGAATTACGCTTGCATTGGGAGAAAGCCAGGCAGCAGAAAAATTAGCCGAAGCTGCAAGAATTATCGGTAAAGAGCCTGCTGGATTACAGCTAAGATTATTCCAGACAATGAGCGAGATTGCATCAGAAAAAAACAGCACAATTATTTTACCAGTCCCAATGGAGCTTATTGAATACGTAAAAAAGTTGAGTACAAGAAAATAATTAATCAGCTGGCTCAAAAAGGAGTTTTTTAAGCATTGCTTCAGGTATTACTTCGCAATAATGTGGATTGTCAGCTGATTCAATAACAGTTAATACTGGAAATCCACCAAAATAATATCCAATGTAATTAAACCCATCTACTTTGATTGGTTCAGCAACCTTCAACATCCCATTACACTCACCTAAAGCAGCTACCAAATCAGCAGGCTGGATATCTGAGCGCCCTTGAACCACAAAGTCTCTGCGTGCTAACTTTTCAGTAAGATCAGAAGCAGTAATTGCACCTGTATAAGTGATATCCATAATAGACAAGAATTTAAATTTTTTTAAAAAAATATCTTTTTTTGTTTAGCTATGATGCACAAGGACATTTATATTTAAATATCAATTCAAAAAAAGGTTTTTTCAATTAAGATCACTAGACTATCAGTTACCTTGGCAATAATACCCTTACAAAAAAAGACTTATCCCGTTTGACATAGGATTTTTCTAATTCTATAAACAAATTTATATAATAAATGCCAGATGAGGTACATTATGCTTACAAAACAAAATTTCAAATGCAAAAGATGCGCAGACTGCTGCAGATACACGATAGTAAAGCTTTTCAAAGAAGACATTGACAAGATAAAACAAGCAGGCTTTGCTGAAGAATTTTTTTTGGATTATGATTGCCATATTAACAGTTTTACCTTAAAATCTAACGATAAAGGCTGTGTTTTTTTGGATCAAAATAAATGTAAGATTTACAGTATTCGTCCAAAGGTTTGTAAGTTGTATCCGTTTGTAAAAAAAGATACAGTTGAAAGCTGTAAACCTAGCTTGTTTAAAAATAAGTTCGACAAAAAAAAATAAAGATTAGATTACCCGATTACTTTAGGCATAGCATTGAAAACATGCTCTTTATATGCGGCAAATGTGCCATAGTTTCTGATTATATTTGCAAACTCTGTTTTTATATGTTTTACTGTTTTATGAAATATTCTGGAATTATCCGCAATTACGTATATCAAAAGATCCCACATCCCAAGTGTCTTTACAGCCCTTACAATATATTCATGGTACTTGATAAATTCTCTGAACTTAAGCTCAGAATCCCTATCAAAAAATTTTACCCGGACAACCAGAGTATACCAATTAAAATCAAGGTTTGTGAAGTTGACAAGAATCGTGAATTTTTCAATAATACCTGAATTATACATTTTTTTAATCCGAAGCCCAATTGCATCCGGAGACATTTGAATTTTTTTTGAAATTTCATACGTCGATTGCCTGCAGTTTTTTGATAAATGATGCAGAATTTTTATATCCTTATTATCAAGGATTATATCGTTAATATGTGCCTTTTCAACTTTATACTTTGTATGAAATTTGTAAGGTAGAAGTGTTGAAAAATAGGTTTCCATTTTTACAAGTTTTGATTTCTCAAGTATTATATCTGAGAATTCATATGTGATTTGGGCTATACTTTGGTTAAATTCTTCCATTGTCTTAGATATTAATACAAATTCATAATCCCATTGGTCAGAGTATTCCATAACCCGGTAAATGTTAGGATGGTTTTTTAACACTTCCATAAACTCTCCCTGCCTTTTTTTGTCTGATTCGTCAATATTTATAAAAACATGAAATACCATGTATTTCATCTTACGGAAATTGATCACGGGATAGAATTGCAGAATAACATTCAGGTCCTGCATCCTTTTGATCTTGTAATCCACAGTATCCCTCGACAACCTTATCTCTCTTGCAAGCTGTGATATGGTGATTCTTGAATTTTTCGATAGTATCTCGAGTATTTTTTTATCTTTAACATCCAATTTGACAGTTTCTCCTGGAAGGTCATTATTAATTCTGTACATATTTCGATAAAATGCCGAATTATTATTTAAAATTTTCGGTATTTTAGGTAAAAATTGATAAAATATTTCTTAATTATGGATTACATTACATCTAGTTAGATAAACCGGAGGTAATGAAAATGATAACAAGAAGAAATTTTTTAAAGAGGTATGGGATCAGAAGGGGAATTGAGTTAGCATCAGCAATTCCTCTTATTGGTGTTCTTTTCAAAAATGCAGCGGACAATGGAAGGTATAATGAGATAAATTACGAGAATGCAATATCCCAAAAAAAGTCTGCAGCAGTTGAAATATATGCAGGAATTCACCCGAGTTTTTCCGCAAGCCTGGAAAATTTAGTAAAAGTATACAATGATAAATATTACAACTCACATACCGAAATATCAACAGGAATGGATATGAAAGGTAACCTGAATGTTACCACTCGTACAGTCTGGGAATGGGAAGAACCTGATAATGTGCCAGACCATAAGGTAATTGCTGCATGGAGGAATAACCAAAATACTATCGGCAAAAGGTCTGATAATCTTGTTTCTGGAAAACTACTTGACTGCGATAAAGTAGGAGAGATTTATGTCGAAGATGCCTATACAAACAGAACATTTCAAATCATCATGAGCGGAATTGTTTTTGGAGGAGAAGCAGCTCTACTACTAGGGTATGAAGAACTAATGGCATTAAAAGGCTATCATGATAGATTTCCCGGAAAGAAAAGAGATATGTCTCTTGGAAAAATTGTAGAGATGACAAACAGCCCAGAACAATTAGCAAGAAGGGCATTTTTAAAAATTGGTTCAGGCCTTGTAGCCGCTGGAACTGCCTATCTTGTTGATTCTGCCAATAAAAATCGGTTCAATAAGGAACGATATAATCTGGAGAGCGAATTATTGAAGATGAAAGGGATAGGTAATTATTCAGATGAAGTTGCATTTGGCAGATACTTTGGAGAAACGCCTAAAGAGTATATTATAGAATTGGAAGGAAAACTAGAAATACTTAGAGAAAGCATAAAAAGCAGGATTGAAGAAAAAGAAGTTGCTGCAGCTATGGAAGATACAGTGTCAAAAGGAACAGCATATGTTAAACAATTAAAAGAATATTTTACAGATGGAATACCAAAAGAGATGGGTATTTTTGCAAAAGACGGGCTTTTTACAGATTATATTGGAAAATTAAAAATGAGATCAGGGGGAACTGATTTGATACTTGAAGGTCTTGCAGTAGGAGCAGTTCTTGCAGGAACGTTAATACCAGGTGAGATATATAACAGTATGAAATCTGAAGAAAACTAACAAATTATTATTTAGAGGTAATTAATATAAAACAGTTTTTACCTCAAACCCAACCTTTAAAAACATGGTTCACTTATCTGGTTCCATGATAAAATTCATGGAAAAGCCTTACAGCCAGAAAGAAGTAGAGAATATATTAAACCCAACTGTAAAAAAATGGTTTTTTAGCAGATTCAAAGAGTTTTCACTCCCTCAATTGTACGGTGTTATGGAGATCCATTCCAGAAATAATATTTTAGTATCGGCGCCGACAGGCGCGACAAAGACATTGACAGGGTTTTTAAGCATCATAAACGAACTTGTAGATTCTGCTGAAAAGAATATTTTAGAAGAGAAAGTATATTGTGTTTACGTATCTCCGCTTAAAGCTCTTAATAATGATGTAGGCAAAAATTTAAAAGAGCCTCTAAAGCAGATTGAAGAGCTCACAGGAAAAAAGCTTGGCATAAGGGTGGGCATCAGAACAGGAGATACAGAAACAAAAGAACGAACAGCAATGTTAAAAAACCCGCCGCATATTTTGATCACAACACCCGAATCCCTTGCAATTCTGCTCTCATCTATCAAATTTGTCAACCATTTAAAAAAAGTGGAATGGTTCATAGTTGACGAGGTGCATGCCCTTGCAGAAAACAAGCGTGGAGTCCAGTTAAGTTTAGCAATGGAAAGGCTGCAAAGACTTAGCCCTGGGATGTGCCGTGTTGGGCTTTCAGCAACAATTGCGCCTCTGGAAGAAGTAACTGAATTCATGGCAGGATACGAAGATGGCAAGCCGCGGCCGTGCAAAATTGTTGACGTCCAGTTCATCAAGCAAATGGACCTAAAAGTGCTAAGTCCGATCAGGGATTTAATCAATGCTGACCATAAAAAAATGCATAAAGCCTTGTATGACCTAATTGACAAGCTTATCCAAGACCATAAGACCACACTAATTTTCACTAACACAAGATCAGCAACAGAAAGAGTTGTTCATCATTTACAGGAAAAGTTTCCAAAAAATTACACCGAAGAGATTCAGGATGAAAACATGATAAGTAAGATTGGCGCTCATCATGGAAGCCTGTCAAAAAACCATAGGTTAAAGATTGAGCACAACTTACGTGAAGGCAAGCTTAAAGCCGTTGTCTGCAGCACATCTCTTGAGCTGGGTATAGATATTGGGTTTATTGATTTGGTTATTATGCTTGGTTCTCCTAAATCTGTAGCCCGCGCTCTTCAGCGTTGCGGCCGTTCAGGCCATAAACTGCATGAAAAAACCAAAGGCAGAATTATTGTGATGGACAGAGACGACCTTGTGGAATGTTCTGTTTTACTAAAATCAGCTATTGAAAAAAAAATTGATAGGATCCATATCCCGCAAAACGCCCTTGACGTGTTATCCCAGGAAATTGACGGCATCATTATAAGCGATAAAATGCACATCGACGAGCTGTATAAGCTCATCAAACAAAGTTATTGTTACAGAAATCTTATGCGAAAAGATTTTCAGGATGTTATCGATTATTTAACAGGTAAATATTCAAGCCTTGAAGATAGGCATGTTTACGCAAAGATATGGCATGAACCAGATACAGGCATGCTTGGAAGAAAAGGCAGGCTAGGCCGTGTGATTTATATGACTAACATCGGCACCATACCTGAAGAGCACCAGGTTTTGGTAAAAGTTGGTGAACAGACGGTTGGCCGTATTGAAGAATCATTTCTTGAAAAATTAAAGCCAGGGGATATTTTTGTTTTAGGCGGAGCTGTCTACGAATTTAGGTTTGCGCGCGGCAGTGTTGCTCAGGTAAAATCTTCTGTAAATCGGCCGCCAACTGTACCCTCATGGTTTTCTGAGATGCTGCCGTTGAGTTTTGATCTTGCAAACAATATAGGACATTTTAGAAAGCTTTTATGCGAAAAGTTCTGTTATAATAAGCCCCGCCAAGAAATCTTAGAATTCATCAACAAATATCTATACATTGACAAAAACAGCGCTGAGTCTATCTATAGATACTTCTGGGAGCAATTTAATTACGCAGAAATACCTTCTAATACAAGGATTATAATTGAACACTATGATGACGGCAGAAGGACCTACACAATTTTCCATTCGCTTTTCGGCAGAAGAGTTAACGATTGCTTAAGCAGGGCCATAGCCTACGCTATTGGCAGGACACAGCACAAAAATGTAGAGATTGGCATTAACGATAACGGCTTTTACTTAACAGCCACACAAAAACTTAACACTCTAAAAGCATTTAAGCTGATAAAAAGTAAAGAGCTTGATAAAATCATGGAACAGGCAATCGACAAAACCGAAGTTCTCAACAGGCGTTTTCGCCATTGCGCCGGCAGGGCATTGATGATACTTCGTAATTATAAAGGCCACAAAAAACGTGTTGGAAGACAACAAGTTAGTTCCATGATTTTAATGAGCGCTGTAAAACGCATCTCAGAAAATTTCCCTATTTTAAAGGAAGCCCGCCGCGAAGTTTTAGAAGATTTGATGGACATCGACAACGCAAAAAAGATTATTGAAGGCGTTGAATCCAAAACAATCAAAATTAAAGAGGTCCATACAAAGATCCCGAGCCCGTTTTCATTAAATCTCATAACTCAGGGCCATACAGACATTATGAAGATTGAAGACCGCCAGGAATTTCTTAAAAGAATGCATACAAACATCCTTGCTAAACTCGGCCAGAAAATATCGAGTAAGGAATTTGATTATTATAATGAATGGGACAGGCTTAGTGATGAAGAAATACAAGAACATGAGAATCAAGTTCAACTATTAAAAGACCAGGCCATGGATGTAAAAATCCTGCCTGTGCTAAAAATTATCGAATTAATAAACGGTGACAAACCTAACCAGGATTTCATTGACAAGGTTCATAAACATAAAAAATTCCTTGAAAAAAGTCTGCCAGAGCAATTAAAAAATTTCATATTTGAAAAGGTGTTTTAATGCGTGGCTTTAATTGTATTAAATGCGGTGCTTGTTGTAAAAGTCTTGCAGAAGTAAATTCCAGCCTAAACTCACCTTCAAATGGCATTATTATCGACTTTTTTACTGGCGTTTTCCAGGGTTTAGGACTTTTTGAATGGGAAAAAGATATCTTCAAAGATCACAGCCCGCGCCCATTAAAATTAATTTATGATTCCAAAACACAATCTTCTATAGTATTATAAAATCGTAGGCAGAATACCCATAAATTTATTTGTGGGATGAATGCCGTGCCTCTTTCCAGTATTTGTGCAAGAGGCAGAAGTAATAAGAATATTCAATAGGTATTTCTGTTCATTCTAGCTCGTTAGAGCAATCGGAAACAAGTATCAATGGGAACAATTTTTAGTTTTGTTAGGAGTGGGGCGAATAGATGACTAACCACTGCACTGGAGGGTGCGTGTACTAATTTAAGGTTAAGTTACTGCTATCTCATTTATCAACGGGTTATTTTTAATCCCATAATGCGCATCCATTTGTTTGTTGATATATTCTGCCCTTAGATGAACCATATAATTTGCATTTTCCTCATTC
>JBDRFR010000023.1:0-2292 GCA_043818675.1 Nanobdellota archaeon | reverse complement strand
TTCCTGCTCCTATTTCAATAGACCTAAGCACTATACAATATGAACCAATTGTCAGTTATGAGGGTAAGCTTGGAAACACAGATGTTACTTTAAAGAAAATATTTGAAAGAGGATATTATGACATTACTGGAAAAACATTTGAAAAAGTACTAACCAAAGACAATAAGCTTGAGGATAGGCTTAAAATTTTTCTTATGTCAGAACAAGAACTTGTTAAAAAATTTGGGCCAATTGCAAAATATGGGATAACAAAATCCAATGTGCTAACTGCAGCTGATGGAAGTTATGTAACAGGAATGAATGCATATTTTAATAAAAACTATCCCGTTGGTCAGGTCTACGATAGCATTGCAATCCTTGCTCATGAGGCATTAGGTCATGCCTATGCCTACATGTATGAGCCAAATGATTTAGCATGGAAGGAGAGTATTGTCAGGGAAACTGTAGCTGATATTCGCGAAGTATCTTTTATCCGTTACCTTGAAGAAAACTATGGTTTGACTGCTTATAAAGTGAGCAATAATCAAGCAAATAAAAACCTAGCTCAAAATCTAGTAAAGTCGTTCTTGGGTGAACCAAGTACAAATGTACGTCTCCAGGCTTATAAAGGCATATGGAATGAAGTATTGAACAACCCCCAATGGCATGATGAAGCTGTTAAGGGCAGATTAAGTGTAGAGACCTTATGGGATATAAGTGTTTACGTGTTAAAGCAACCTTCGTGGACTCCTCCGGATAAGTTAACAGTCAGTCAGCAGAAAATTGTAAAGGACATTTTAATATCAAGGTTTGAGCCTTCCGCAGGCTATAATGGAAAACTTAATGAAAAACCTTTCGATTTTCCCTAAAATTTTTTAAACCTTTTATTATTCTATTATGATGAGAATAAAAAACAACAACTTTATAAATAAAAACTTTAACTATATTCAATTATGCCTAATCTTAATGATTGGATTGTGGCGCAACTAAAAAAGGGGTATAGCAAACGTCAGATTAAGGATAGTCTTATACGCCGTGGCTACTCTTCTTCTAGTATAGCCTCTGTGGACAAAATTCTAAGTGTGTATGATACACCTAGGAAATCCAAAGGTAGCCAGAACTTAATTAATTTTTGGGTAATAGTCATTGTGATTGCAGTCATTATGGTTATATTATTTGTTTCTCTTTCAGGAAATGTTAATGAAACGCCAGCTGAGCTATCTGAGAAGGAAGTTATAGGGGGAAGATTATTTGAGATTAATAATAACATGTTTACTGTACTTACTAAAGATGGCGTAGTGAGAATCATCATAAATGAGGTTCCTGAAAAAGGCTATCTAATGAAGCGCCAGCTTTTAAATGGCAAATTAGTTGAAGTTACCCAAGATGACATCCTGCCTGGAGACAAGGTAATTATTACTACTTTTGTTGAGAATGGCAAAACTGTAGTGTATTCAATTGTGTTTCAAGAGGAAGAAGATGTTGCCAACAAGGGTTTTAAACTAATTGGCGGAAGATTAATTATCGTTAAAGGCAATACTTTCAAGTTGCTTGCTCCGAATGGCGAAGTAACAGAAATCACCCATTATGGCGCTGAAGATGATTTTTCAATAATGAGGCAGTTGCCAGACAAAAGCACAATCGAAGCTGGCAAAGAAGACCTTATATGGGGAACTAATTTGGTTCTTGTGACCGTTATTGACAATGGGAAAACATTCGTACGTTCTGTGGTAATCCAAGAAAAGAATAATACCCCTCAAATTAAAAAGGTCATTGGAAAGTTGATTGGCCTTGAAAGAAATAGTCTTGATATTATTGACAAAGATGGTAAGCAGATAACTATCAGAAACAGCGCCCCACGCGATGATATTGCCTTAATGAAGATATTGCTAAACGGCACTATTGTGGATGCCGAAGGAACAGAACTTAAGCCAGGTATGAATGTGGCAGTTTCTATTTTAGATATCTATGGCCAAACTGTAGTGCGTTCTATTACAATACTATCAGAAGCAAAATAATCTAATAATGTCCGGTTATATGATGGCTACTATCAAAACTATAGGATTTTTGTTGCTGGGTCTTGCGGTAATAATATCATTCGCCTTTTTTTGGATAAATATATTAGAATATCACAATCAACCTTCTGAAGTGGAACTAGAATCAGGAAACGAGTTTGAACCTATAGGGTTACATTCAGAATCTTTTGGAGGTTTTGCCTTAGAAAAAGAGTTTTTTGATGACGTCGAGCAATCTACAAAGATTTTATACAGAAGAAACGATGAGGTGCTAAAGATAAGCTCAATCGATAATATT
>JBDRFR010000022.1:0-7855 GCA_043818675.1 Nanobdellota archaeon | reverse complement strand
AAAGAAATAAAAGGTCAATAAACCTGCCGAAAAAAAGGATGCCAATAATTCTTTTCCTCCCGATCTTGCAATTGAAAAAGCTAAAAACGGCAATGAAAACAAGAATAATATGATCATAAACAAAGTTTTCTATCCCAATCTCTCAAATATTCTGCCAACCCTTCTTTCCAGCCCGGCATCGGATTGATCCCCAACAAGTCAAGTTTGTAATTTCTCATCGCCTCTGATTCAGCTCGCGGAGCCGGGAGTGGAAAACGGTCGGAAGATACTGGTTTTATCTTAACTTCTAATTTCAACAACTTAATTATTTCCAGAGCAATATCATAACGGGTGCATGCTCCGGTATTCACCAGATGATATAAACCATAATTACCCGTTTTAATGATCTTTTTAACCCCTCTAACAAAATCCTTTGCAAACGTCGGACTGCCAAACTTATCGTTGACAATTTCGAGTTCTTTGCGTGTTTTACATAGTTCCAATATTTTCCCAACGAACTTTTTATCCTTCTGTGCCCCTCCTCCAATCATCCAACCAGCCCGAAAAATGTAGAATTTATTTAACAATCCCATAACAATTCGCTCTCCCTCATATTTAGCTTTGCTATAAACATTGAGCGGATTAGGGAGATCAAACTCTGTATGAATTTGGCCTAGCTTACCGTTAAAAATCCCACCTGTGCTGATGTAAACCATTTCGGCACCTATAGCTTGACAAGCCAAAGCTACATTAAGCACTCCCATCGTATTTGACCTAAAAGCATGGTCGGGATCCTCTTCACACTTATCAACATCAGTTTCTGCAGCAAGATGCAAAATAATTTTGGGATTATACTTTTTGGCAAGATTAACAACAATTTCCTTTTTGCGAACATCCATTTCAGGAAGGTCGGTTAAGATTATAGCCTCATCGTTAAAGATTTCTTTTACATAAGAACCCACCATTCCCATCGCACCAGTAACTAAGATCATTTTTTGCTCCTCCTATGAACTTGATAATATTTGAATATCGATTCACCAAAAAAAAGAGGGTCGCAAATAAACGATTTAATCAAATATGTTACACCTTTTATATAAGAATGATCTAATCTTAATAATTTATATCCTAAATTAAAGAGAATATTGGCTTTCCTCATTCTTAATTGATACCAATCAAATACCTTTTTATGCTTTAATGATTTATAATGCATATTAATAACGTAAATTTCACCATTAGAGATTTTTTCATGCATCTTAATATAATTATTATCATGGAGAATATATTCACCTAAAATTTCCGGCAAAAAAAAGAACTCATACTTATTTAAGGCCATTCTTAGCCAAAGCTCATAATCTTCAACAAAATGCAGGTTGTCGATATCTTCCGAAAAATATCCAACCATTTCTATCGCAGATCTTTTAAAGGTCGTGGCAGACGTAGATATGCGATTTCCCTTGAAAAGCAATTTACGATACATGTCTTTTTCGTATGGACCGGTTTTGGCTACACATTTGATTCTGCCATTTTCCCGGATGTATTGGTCATGACAAACAATTGATACTTTTGGGTACTTATTATAAATAGCATGAACTTTCTCAAGTTTATTTGGATACCAAATATCATCTTGATCTAAAATTGCAATTATTTCGCCGTTTGCATGTTTTATGGCGGTATTTCGAGCTCCCCCAAGACCTTTGTTTTTTTGCTCCAGATAAATGTATTTTATTCCGGGATGAAATGATATATATCGATTTACAACCTCGCCAACATTATCTGGGGATTCGTCATTAACTAAAATTATTTCATAGTTTTTATAGGTCTGGGACAACACACTATCCAAGGTACGCTCAATAAATTTTGCTCCGTTATATAAAGGAATAATTATTGAGAATAACATTGGCCTGGCTCCTTTTCCGCAACAAGTTTATCAATTTTATTATAATCAACCGGCTCAAACATGTTGATACATCGATGGTTGCAACTATTGTTTTTAGAAATCATGTCCAGTAAGATGTTATTTAATTCTCCCCGGCAACAAATCTTAATGGAGAAATTATTTTCCATTAACGCTAAAGGATCCAAATCAAATTCAAGTTCTGGTAAATACTTGATCAGTTTTTTGCCTTCATAAAGGCCTTCAATGCCTACGGTCCCATTACAATAAATCATTATATCACAATCAATTAATTGTTCTTTTAGTCCTCCCAAAACAACTTCTGCAATTGCCCCACCCTTTATACTTGAAAAGTCAAAGGGAACCAGCGGATGTGGCTTAACTCGAACTTTTGAAAGCATTCCAAGCGTTTTTAATTTGTAAAGAACTGGCATTACGTCTGAAAGCATTTCGGAAGCGATTTCATAGTTGTAAGGCAAACAAACGAGGATCGAACAATTATTTGCCAAATCCGGTATCGCCTTATTCTTATGTTCAAATAAATGTGAATAGCGCAATGTGCCAATACTGACAACTCTACCGCTATGAAATCCTCCTGCTATCAATCTTTTACGATTAAAATCACTGTTTGTCAAAACAATATCAGGGAGCGGATTGATATCCATCTCGTTCAGACCTAAATAATAGTTTAAATCCATTGGAGCAAACGAACTATGTTGATATCCATACACCATTATATTGGGATCGGTCATTTTAGCGGCCATTAACAGCATTTTTTCCCAGGGCTGTCCTTCAAAAGGGTGAAAAACACTTCTAAGATTATTGGCTTTTTTAAATATTTTCAACAATCCTTGATAAAATATAATATTTTTAATAAATTCTGAATGCTCATTTTCCTGAAATATTTCTCTTTGCAGAAGGCAGGAAACATCTCTTCCATCAAACCATCTGAAATCCTCATATTTAAAATGAAAGATCGTTACCGCAGAAACAATCATTTGCCATAAAGATAAATAGTTTATTGGCATGACAAATTTCTCTTTGGTTTTCTTAATTTTATTCACTTGTCGACGAGAAAAAAACGAGAATATTAAGCGTGCGGTAGTTTTCCCTTTACTTTCCAGATAAGATTTCAAATCACCCAAATAATGATCAATAAACATTCCATTCTCTTTATATGATCCCGGATTCAACCAAGAAAACAACATAGTATCTATCGGCATGAGATCTACTTTAGAAAGAGATCTGCTTTTAAGTTTAAGTATCATAAAATATAATAATAAAAATAATCTTTTTGCCGGAGCCTTAAAGAATAGTCGAATTTTTTGAAACCAGACTTGACCAACAAAAGCAACCATACCTCGAGGAAACGCTTTTTTCATCATTTGAAATAAGTAGGGATCTTCAATAAAAATAAAAAGATTATCGTGTTTTTGGGTTAATTTCATTATCATTTCTCTATAACAATACAATTTGAAAAATTGGGACATAAACGGGCTTTTTGAGGCCATTCCGGATGCCCACCATAAAACCGAAGAATGGTTAGATTTGCTAAGGTTGGAAATATATTTAAGATATCTGGGCTTGATCTCTTCGGCAAGAACATGAAACTCGCCGCCAAGCTTCAGCCTCTTCTCATCTCCACAAAAAGATTCAACGCCTTGCAGCACATCTTGATCACTGCCAAAATAAATCCATAGATATTGGGCTTTTTCGAATATGTTCTTAGATTTTCCAATATCTTTACCTTTATTTTTGATATCTACATAAAAAATAGTATTCATAAATCACTGTTTAAAGAAAAAATGATTCCCAGCCCTGACATTAAAAACATACTCACAGGTGGACCGCTGATATCGAATCTCTCCCCCAGCCGCCTTCACTAAACATAAGCCCGCAGCCACATCCCATATTTTTATATCATTTTCCATATAAAAATCTGCCCTTCCACAAGAAACATAGGCCAGGGATACGGCCGCCGATCCCAAAAGACGCACCTTTTGATGGCTTCTGATTTCCTCAACAAATTTCGCAAGCGATTTAGAGGAAAAATTAGTGCTTACAGGAAACCCTGTGCATAATATCGCCTTTGCCTTACCTGAAATTTTGCTAACCCGGATTGGTTTTCCGTTAAGCCAAGCACCCTTTCCCACTAATCCTGAGAAAGTTTCATAACGGTTAAAATCATATACGACTCCCAGCAAGGGCTTCATATCTTTCCACAAAGAAATAGAAATACAACAAATCGGAATTCCACGCGAAAAATTCAAACTGCCATCCAGCGGATCAAGAATCCAACAAAAACCTCTATCAAATTTTGGATTAAAAGGATTTTCTTCTGACACAATTGGATAGTCGGATATTTGAGCAAGTTTTTCAATTATATAGGAATGGAGCATGTGATCAGCTTCAATTTTGACATCCCTGGTAAAGTTCAAACGAATGTCACGATATTTATCTAAATTTTTAAAAAGATTTCGGGCAGCGGATTTTGCTACTTTTTCAGTCGAATTCAATAAAATATTTAAATCAACCTGCTGCATAATATTTATTTACCTTTCAAATTTTCAAAGGCCTCAATAAGATTGTTAGCTGCCTGCATTTCCATCGTCATCCGACACTCCTTCGTATAGGAACCAACATGCGGGGTCAAAATAACTTGAGGACAATCACACAATATTCCTTTATAGGGCTCATCAGTGAAGGTATCCAACCAAGCCCCCGCCACTTGATAGCTATCCAAGGCGTTTTTTAGCGCTTTCTCATCAATTAGACTTCCTCTCGCCGCATTTAATAAATAAATACCTTGCTTCATCAACCCAAATTCTCGTGCCCCCAACAAACAATTTTCACCACTGCAATGCAAAGTTATGATATCAGCATGCTTAATAGCCTCATTCAAGCTAACAATCGGGACATTATCAACCAATCCCGAAAGTAATGGATCCACTCCCATAACTTTTGCACCAAACAAAGATAATAATTTTGCGACTTTTTTGCCAATGTTACCGAGTCCAATAACAGCTACTTCCATATCAAACAACTGTCTTCCTATTCTTTTGTCCCATTTCTTATTATGTAAAGCAATATCCATTTGTGGAACTTGTCGCAAAAGACTAAATAAGCAACCAACAACCAGTTCGGCTACGGCCGTAACTGGTGCAAGGGGAGTATTTCTTACAATAATTCCTAAGTTGTGCGCTGCTTCGAGGTCTATGTTGGAAAGACCTGAACCACAACGAGAAATTATTCTTAAATCAGATTTTCCCAACACCTCTTTATCTAAAGTTTCTAGCCCTGCAATCAAGCCTATTACGCCAGGCAAAAGATCGAGAAGCTCATCTTTATTAATTCTCCTTTTATATGGATTATCCACGATTGTAAATCCAGCATGGATCAATTGTCTTAAGGGGGACAAGTTAATAACGCCAAAGCTTGAAGGGCCTATTAAAACCTTGGGATCCTTTGTGTTTAATCTAAGATTTCTTATTGATGCCAAAATTTGGGCTCCTAAAGAGCATACAAGTTCCGGGAGATTTATTGGAATAGGTATTTTCCAAAATAAGAGGTTTAGTTGTAATTAGTTCATAAGGTCGCATCCATTCCTTATAAAGCTCTACCGGACGAGCTATACTAATAAATTGATTACCATCAATAATATTTTTAGTTACTCTTATCGCTTCAGTTTTTTCAATCAATAAAACATATCCTTGGGGAGCGATTGTTTTTATCTCCGTAAGTACTTTTTTGCAAAATTCATCTGTTAGGTGTTGCAACACTGTGTCGGTCAAAACTAAATCAAACAGAGATTTATCATATTGGCGCAAATTATCAATTGAATTACAATTATAGAACTTAATCTCCGGCAAAAGTCCTCTCCCAATTTCAACCAAATGGCTTTCCCTCTCAAAACCCACCACATTCTTTGCGAATTCCTTAAGCACCATAATAACCCTCCCATAGCCACAGCCCACTTCGCATGCATTATCAAATGAATTCTCTTTTGTGATTTCCTTAAGAACCCCCCTAATTATTTGTCTTTCCAGATAATTCCTAACATTATCATTTGGCCCATCCACATCACTTACTTCGCGAACTCCCCACACCAGGCGCCTCGGTTGTTTCTCAAAAAATCTTCCCCATAAAAAACGCCGGATCTTGACTAATTGACATTTCATCAAATATTTAAAAGGGAGGTTTGTGGTATCTACAAATTTCAATTCCTCAGCAGTAAAAAAAGTCTTTTCCTTGTCATTCATTTTTGCCCTCCAATACACATTTCATATTGTAGTAAAACAGCAATTAGTCGATCCAGAATAAGTCAAATATCTCCAACTGGACAGTTCTCATTAGAGTTTACCTCAAGATGAGTTGAACATATCACCACTTCCTTTAGCTTGCCTCAATTTAAAGTATACCACAATGCCCAAATAAATCTTCGCATTTGTTCCCTTGACCCGATGATTACCTTGATGCATTTTTTAAGATGTTGATACGAAAACACGCCTTTAATCAATGTTTTTATTCTCTTCGTAATCCTATGTTTCATTAAATGCAATTCTAAATTAAGATATCCAACGGCATATCCAACTCCACCCGAATGTCATTAATTGACCGATTGTCACTCTTTTTTATATAAAACACAGTAAAAACTAACCTTTCATATGGGGTCACCGCGGTAGCCGAAGGTTTCCCCCAATAACCATACGCGCCGATTACTTCTGGAGACGGAACTAGTTTTTTCATATTATCAAGAAATGTTTTCCAATTAAATACCACATAATTAGCTATTTCCGGTGTTTTTTCTTGACCGGAATAATTTATATATTGGTAACTTTTTTTTATATCATTAACGCCGGTTTTATCCGTAAGCCGAAGTGAAATGATAAAATATCCGCCTGGTTTTACCCTCTGCCATGCCAAGTCTATGATTTTGTCGGTCTCGATGTTCCAATCGGCGCAACTCAAGGAAAAAACCGTGTCATATTCCCTGCCCGCAAGATCGATCTCAAGAAAATCCCCAGCTATTAACTTTGTCTCAACAGGCAAGGCAAGGTGTTTGCACGCCCAATCGATCGCAGCTCCGCTGATATCAATGCCTGTATAGGATCCGACAATGAATTTTTCATTCAATGCCGCGCCAAGCCCTCCACAGGCGCACCCGACATCCAAAACGTCGCCAAAAGCGCCTCTTTCTTGCGCCAATTTGCTTAATACCCATTTTTCAGAAGGATAAAAGTCATCCCATTTGTTCCTATTAGATGAAAAATATAACTGGATCTCCTCAGTTTTATATTCAATATTTTTCATTGGCTTTGTCTTTTTAATATATCTTTCAATTCCCTTAAAAATATCCGCATCTGTTTTGCTGATCCTATCGTTACTCTGATGCAATTCTTAAGATACCGGTGCGAAAATGAACCCTTGATGAGGATTTTGCGCTTTTTCATTTTTTGAACAATTTCAGAACTTTTTTCAAATGAACCAACCTCGATCAAAACAAAATTAGCGTAACTTTTAAAATAAAAAAGCTCCATTTTATCAAGTGCATCCTCAAGATATTTTTTTCCTTCTATGGTTAAGGCGATATTTCTATTTGTAATTTCGGGATGGCTCAATAAAAGCTCAACTATTTTTGCTCCAATAGCATTAACTTCATACATAGGGCGCACTTTATATAACATGGTTATCAGTTCTCTGTTTCCAACAGCATACCCAACCCTGCCACTGGCAAGCCCGTAAGCCTTTGAGAATGTACGAGTTATAACCAAGTTTGGATATTTATTTATCAACCTGACAACGCTTTTTGGATAATACAAATAATAAGCCTCGTCAACAAGGATAACGGTTGAATATTTGTGAGCAGTTTTTATAATCTGTTCGAGGTTGTGCGGCAAAATAATTGTTCCGGTTGGGCTATTGGGATTTGCAAGACAGATTAATCTGGGCCGTTCTTTTGTTATACAACTCATAATTTCTTTG
>JBDRFR010000021.1:0-9316 GCA_043818675.1 Nanobdellota archaeon | reverse complement strand
CCTGACACGACTGCAATAATGGCATAGCAGCTTTATGCTGTGAACGACCGGATAGATGAATGTCGAAAAGCCTTGTGAAAAACAACGATCAGGTGGAAAATCCGCTCGCTGAGCTCGCTTTCCCATTTTCCACAAAAAACTGTCGTAGTTTGAACAAATTGGAAAGCACAAACTATAAAAACAACCACGAGGTTTAACATAGATGGATAAATTTCTTAATTTAAAAGATATAAATGCCTTAAAAATAATTGAGAATTCTCAACTTGAACGAATTGAAGAAGAGTTAAGAGCTTTTGGTAAGGAATTAGTTTTTATCCAAAATTGTGTAAATGAGACAGCAAACACAATTAGAAAAGTCCGTGGTTTACAAAATGGAGAAAAAAAAGAATTACTACTCGAACATCTGCTTAATTTTATGAATCAAACAAAAAAGAATTTAATAAAATTAGCATTGAAATTGGAATCCATTGAAAGTGTTGGGAAAAAAGTAAACAAGATTGAAAAAAGATTCGTGCACGGAAAAGTAAATAAATACCGTATTTATCACGGTAGATCCTTGAAATTACTTCATCATACGGATGTTGACGATGACCAGAATCAGGCATATTTTGATTTCAAAGCATATTTTAATAATAAAAATAGAGCATATATTCAGATTACTGACAACCAACTCATTGTTACCCGCCTGAAGGGGGATTGGTTGCATGAATACGGTCAAAATAGAAGTTTGGGAGATATGAAAATTACTAATATTGATTTTAATAAAAACTACCAAATCACCCAAGTTTTCCCATTTTATAGGCGCCGTGTGGTATTCAGAGTAGAACCTATTTCTTAATATTGTCCACCAATTCTTCCTTTGTTTTCAACTTCTTCTGGCATTCCTGACATACAGCATACTTTTTGCTAGACCCTTTTTTTCTTACGTAAGCTCCAACCACTTTCTCTAAAAAAGTGGTATCCATTTTCCTTCCGCATATTGAACATTTCATAATATTAGCTCCTTCAAATCTTTTCTATTGCCTACTGGGCTTTCAGCCGGATAACCCAAAGCTACGACAGCCGCAAGCTCCAGACTATCCGGAATTAACAGAATTTTATTAAATTTATCTTTTTTGTTTAGTATTTCCCCAAGCCAGCACGAACCAATCCCTATTGAATATGCCTGCAATAACATGGTTTGTACGCAGGCGCCTATCCCTTGCATATCCTTATCCCTGTTATAACCTTGCCCCTTATCTAAGAATACCGCAATGCAAACTGATGATGCATTTATTATTTTTGATGATGTCGTTAAGTCGGCAATTTTAATTTTTTCTTCTTTTAGAACTTGAAATTTCCATGGTTGGTTGTTAAGCCCTGACGGCGCCCATCTTCCTGCTTGCAGGATTACATCAATATCTTTGCTTTCGACCTTTTTATCTAAAAATCTCCTAATGCTTCTCCTGTTTTTAATTGCGTCCATTTTATTTACTGAATATTTCAATTATTTATAAACTCTTACCATAAAAGTTTATAAATATAACTTATTTTTCATTTATTATGACAAGAATTGCCATTATTCAAAAAGATAAATGCAACCCGATCGGCTGCGGTAATTTCCTTTGTATTAGGGTATGCCCTATCAATAAAATGGGCGAAGAATGTATTATTAAAGGTGATGATGGCAAGCCGCATATTAACGAAGAACTATGCACTGGATGCAGCATTTGTCCTCACCGTTGCCCTTTTGATGCAATCTCCATCATAAATTTACCTGAAGAACTGGACAAGCCGCCGATTCATAAATATGATGATAACGGGTTTCACTTATATAGTTTACCTACACCCATTTTCGGAAAGGTTGTTGGCATTGTTGGTGTTAACGGGATTGGAAAATCAACCGCTATCAAAATCCTTGCCGGTATTCTAGAGCCCAATTTAGGAAACATTGGATCAAAGACAGGTTATGATAAACTTATTAATTATTTTAAAGGAACCGAAGCACAAAATTTTTTTGAAAAGGTCAAAAATAAAAAAATAATTATAAGTTATAAACCTCAGCATGTCGACTTGATACCTAAACAAATTAAAGGAAAAGTTAAAGATTTACTAAAAAAAATAGACGAGAAAAATAAGCTGAAGGATATTGTAAATGAACTGGGAATTGAAAACATTTTGGATAATGATATTACAAAAGTTTCCGGCGGCGAACTCCAGCGGATAGCAATCGCAGCATGTGTTTTAAAAAAAGCCAACTTATACATCTTTGACGAACCATCATCTTACCTTGACATAAAACAACGGTTAAAGATAGCAAAATTCATAAAAACCTTAGCTGACGAGGATACTTCTGTCATAGTAATCGAACACGACTTGATTGTAATGGACTACATGGCTGACCTGACCCATATTATGTATGGTAAAGAAGGTTGTTATGGTGTTGTATCTCAATTAAAAGCCTCAAAAGCAGGCATTAATTCTTATCTTGAAGGCTATCTAAAAGAGGATAATATTAGATTTCGTGACCATAAGATCAGATTTGAAACAAGGCCTCCGACAAAAAAAGAAAAAGATAATGCCCTGACAAATTGGACTGAAATGGAAAAAAACCTTGGCCGCTTCAAACTAAAAACCACAAAGGGGCAAATTAACAAAAACGAGATAATAGGCATTATCGGTGAAAACGGAATAGGAAAAACAAGTTTTGTAAAACTATTAGCAGGCGTAGAAAAACCAGACATTGGAAAGATGGACTCAAAAATTACTGTTTCATATAAACCGCAAAGTCTGGAAGGCGATTCTAATGAATTAGTTATGGTTGTTTTGCAGGATGCTATCAAAACTCATACTAAGGATATTATCAATCCGTTAACTATTAAAGATTTATATATGAAAAAGCTTAGCGAATTAAGCGGTGGCGAACTTCAAAGGGTAGCTATTGCGCTTGCATTATCCAAAAATTGCAAACTTTGTTTGCTTGACGAGCCTTCCGCATATCTTGATGTTGAACAGCGCCTTATAGTATCAAAGATCATAAAAAATATTGCTGAAACAAAAGGTATTTCTATCTTAGTTGTTGATCATGACTTACTTTTTATCGATTATTTATCGAATAGATTAATTGTTTTTGAAGGGAAACCTGCCATAAATGGAACTGAGAAAGGCCCTTTTTCAATGGAAGAAGGGATGAATTCATTATTGAAAGAAGTAGGGATCAGCCTTCGTCGAGATCAAGAATCTGGAAGGCCCAGGATTAATAAGCCTGGCAGTGTAAAGGACAGAGATCAGAAAAGTAATGGAAAATATTATTATGGTTAAGCCCTTCCTTTGCTTTCCCCAAAATAAATACCCTGCGCAATTAGATGCGCGGTTCTTATTGGTTCCGGAATTAAACTTCTTGTGCAGGTTATTTTTAAAACATTTTTAACCTGGTCTAAACTCATACCTTTAAACTGAACAAATATTTTTCCTATTTTAACAGGTTCGCCTGCCTTGTCTATTAGCATTATCTTATTTTTTTTATTAATCTTGATTAAAACCTGTTTAATATTATCAATATCAGGCTTTTTTCTGATAACTACAACCACCGGAATCCTGGTCTTCTTGTTCAGTTCAGTAATATCAATCACATTAAACCCACCAAAAGCAATGCCATCCAGAAAAATACATTGAAGTTGCGGTTTGAATTTAGTATTATTGATCATCTCAATCAGTTTCGATGTTGCATTATTTCCATCTATTCTGACTTTTGTAGAGATTATTCCGTCCAGCCATTCCCCACCACGATAGACTGTCCCTATTACAAGCGTATTCTTTTTGGAATACTTAGCAAAAGGACTATCATCAACGCCAAGAACCCTGATTTCTTTTTTCATTTTTTAATTGAAATCCATAGCAGGCATTAATTACATCGTGCCAGATAAAATGGCCACAAAAGTTTCAATTCAGATTTCTGAAATATCATTTTTAATGCAATCGGTAAAGGCCTTCAACAACCATAATAACCGGTATGATTAATGTGATATGCTCACCGATTATTGGAATATAATCTCTAACAAAATATGAGCTAGCCACAATGATAAAGAGTAATGGTACACCCACACTTATCATTTTATTTCCGTCTTTAAAAAGATGAGTAATCAGTCCCATCAATTCATGAAATACAAAAATAATTATCCCAATATTGACCAAATTAATCCCGGGTATTACATTATGTAAAATGTTAAAATGTATCAAACCAATTAGGATTCCCATTATGATGATCAATACACCCATGATTTTTGTAAGATCCATTCCAAATCCCCTGGCCAATTTAATTCACAACACTTAAATATAAATTGTGCAACCACATATATAAAATGTGCGGTATTGTAGGTTATATTGGAACTAGAAAAGCAGCGCCTATTCTAATTGAGGGCCTAAAAAAGCTTGAGTATAGAGGTTATGATTCTGCAGGCATAGCTACGATTAATAATAACCATATTTTCACAAAAAAGGACATCGGCAAGATAGATGATATTGACAAGATTATCAAATTAACTGAACTTGACGGAGTATGCGGAATTTCACATTGCCGTTGGGCAACACACGGAAAAGTCACAAAAAATAATGCGCATCCTCACACAGATTGTAAAGAAGAGATATCCATTGTCCATAACGGAATAATTGAAAATTATAATGAATTAAAAACTGATCTTATAAAAAAAGGCCATAAATTTTATTCTGAAACAGACACAGAAGTTATTGCTCATCTAATTGAAGATAATAACAAAAAGAGTCTAAAAGACGCTGTCTTAGGAGCTATTAAAAAATTAGAGGGTGCATATGCAATTGTTGTAATCTCCAAAAAAGAGCCTGATATTTTGATTGCTGCAAGAAAAGAAAGTCCGTTGATAATCGGTGTTGGCAATAATGAAAATTTTATTGCGTCTGACGTCCCAGCTATTTTGAAACATACAAAAAAGATTATTTATTTGGACAATGAAGAAACTGCTGTTTTAACCAAAAATGATATTCATGTTTACAATTTGGAAGGAAAACCAGTAAAAAAGAAAATCAACATTATCGATTGGGACGCATCTCAGGCAGAGAAGCAAGGGTATGACCATTTCATGTTAAAAGAGATATTTGAACAGCCGCAGGCAATTGAAGAAACAATCCATGGGAGGATTATCGACGATAATATTGATATAATTAACGAGATAGGTTTATCCGAAGACCAATTAAGAAATGTCAATAGAATAATCATTATCGCTTGCGGAACATCATGGCATGCGGGTTTAATAGGCGAATTCATGCTAGAGGAATTAACACGCATAAATACAGAAGTAGAATACGCTTCAGAATTCCGCTATAGAAACCCGATCATCGGAAAAAATGATTTAATAATTGCTATTTCACAGTCAGGCGAAACAGCTGACACATTGGCAGCAATGAAAGAAGCAAAAAGTAAAGGCGCTAAGGTCATTTCCATCTGCAATGTTATGGGAAGTTCCATTGCGCGTGAGTCTGACGGCGTTATTTATACTCACGCCGGCCCAGAGATAGGCGTTGCATCTACAAAAGCATTCACTTCTCAATTAGTGGTCTTATATCTTATCACTATTTACCTTGGAAAAATTAAGGGACTGCTTCCAAAAGACCAGATCGCAAATAGAATTAGAGATATTAGAAAACTTCCATTACAAGTGCAGTCTGTTCTTGATGATAAAGAATATATTAAACTTCACGCAAAGAAATTTTATAAAAAAACTAACGCTTTATATTTAGGAAGGGGAATCAATTTTCCGATAGCTTTAGAAGGCGCATTAAAACTTAAAGAGATTTCTTATATTCACGCCGAAGGCTATCCTGCAGCTGAGATGAAGCATGGGCCAATAGCGCTGATTGAAAAAGAGATGCCTGTTGTTTTCATCGCTACAAAAGACCAAATAAGTTATAAGAAAGTTTTGGCTAATATTGAAGAAGTAAAATCAAGAGGAGGCATGGTAATAGCTATTGAAACCAGAGGCGATGAAGAAGTAAAAAAGATTGTTGACCACAATATATACGTACCAAAAAATTCTTATATATTAACACCCATACTTGCTGTTATTCCATTGCAGCTATTGGCATATTATATTGCAGTTTTAAGGGGCTGTGATGTTGATAAACCTCGCAACCTTGCCAAAGCAGTTTGTGTGGAGTAACCACTAAATCTTATTATTTCTATTACAATAGGAAAATTTAAATATTACAGTTGTTTTCCAATAATAAGGCATTCTTATGAAAACAACAAAATTTAAATCAATTGTAAAGAAAGGAAATAATCAAGGAGTTGGTTTCATATCCGTATCATTTGAAGAAAGAAATTTTTTTTCCATAAATGACCAAATAAGAATAATTCTAAATTCAAAAATTGAATTTTTCTCTAGGATAAAATTTTATGGAACTATTGGATTCTATGTTCCGTATAAAATCATGGTTCAAAATAAATTGTTAGGCAAGGGGATTGGTGTAGAAGTAAAAAAGATAGATGGGTTTTTTACTAGTATTGGTGATGATGGCAGGATATACATTCCTCAAAACATTGCTGAAAAATACTTTTTAAAATCTGGTGATATAACAGAAATTGAATTTAAAACAAATAATGAAAATATCATTAAATATTGTCTGATACATTTCAGAAAAAGAAAAAATACTAAAGAGTATATGTGTATGTTTGATTTCAAAAGGCCTGGGCAAGAAGGAATTTTTAGGTTAGTTAGAAAATTGCCCAAAGGTTTACAGAATCATAAACTTCCAAAAGAGTTATTAAAAAACTTTAATTTTGCCGAGATTGATAATAAGAGGGTAATCAACTATTATGGCAATAGGATGCCGATTATTATCAATTCAAATATTAATATTAATAAAATAGCTCATTATCTTGGTTGTTATTTTGCGATTGGTACTAAAAGAGGGAATAATTGGGGTATTTGTGCTTCTACATTTGAGCAGACAGTATATTTTAAAGAGATGCATAATTGGTTGATTGAAGATGCTAGAATAGTATTCAGTATAACTTACACAGATCCTAAGAATGAGAACAAATATATTTTGGAGAATAAGCTTATTCACATATGGAAAAAAAATACTGGCATTGAATTGAGATGGATATACGTTAGAATAATTCCTACTAAATATAAAAATGCTCAAAATAGGAACCCATATGGGTCTTTGATTTTCAAAGAAAATAGAGAATTGACAAGAATATATTATGTAAGGTTGTTAAACTTTTTATTGAATAAAATAAAACGAGATAATGATAAACAACTTGCTTTAGATTTTATTTTAGGTGTATTAGAGGGGGATGGCTCTGTAAGTGCTAAAAAAAGAGGACATGTAATAATAACATCTAACTATAAGGAACTAAAAATCCTTGAAGAAATAGTCAAAGTTACAGGTATTAATTATAAATTGTATATGGAAGGTAAAAACAAAGGATATATTAGAATATGGTCTTTAGAACTAATAAAAAACATTTCAATCCTAAAAGACAAACTCTTCAAATATTATCCTAAAAGAAGAAAAATATTGAAAAAAAGACTGGCTCAAACTGGTTGTTCTAGGTTTTTATTGGGTAAATCTGAAAAAACATCTAATTGGTTGATTGGACAATTGAACAACTATGAAATTTTAGATGGAAAAGGTAATTTAACAGAATCTGGAAAAAAAATACAAAAAGATTTAAAGAAATTCTTATTATCTAAAGATTAAAATGACAGAATACAGAAAAGCCAAACCAGAAGATGCAGAACAGATAGCCATAGTTCTAAAAGACGCTTATAATATTGATTCAGTAGAAGAAAGTATCAAAATTTTCAAAGAAGAAACCGTAAAAAAATATCATTACATCGTTGCAGTTGAAAATGAAAAGATAATCGGATTAACAACCTGGCAGATGCATGGCCTTCCAAAACACCAGTTGTGCGAACTTGACAGGATCGCTGTTTTACCAGAAGGCAGAGGCAAAGGTATAGCAAAAGAGCTTTTCAATACCTTAGTAAAACATGCAGATGAAGAATATAAAAAACACGGACTTAAATTAAGAAAATTATACATCCTGACCCATGCCGATAATAAGAGAGCACAGGCATTTTACGAAAAGATGGGCTGCAGCCATGAAACAACTCTAAAAGAACATTATTATAAAGATACTGATGAATGGGTCTATTCTAGGTTTTTCTAGTAATGTCATCTTCTACAAGCATGTTTATACCTACCCATTATTTCCTGCATGCCGTTTGCCCCTGTTACAAGTGTTATTGGCTGCAAATTATTTCCAATTCTTATAATAGCTGACGCTAAACCTGAAATATTATTATTATGATCATATAACATTAAACCTGACTGACCATGAGATGCATATGTTTGAAGCCAGTAATCATACTTATTACCTTTCCCAAAATTTAATTTGGTCACCTTGTTTGTAACACCATCAATCAACTTTAATTGATCAGTATATACTGGATAAAATTTATTTTTCCAGCCGAATTTCCGCACCAGCCTTAAGTTTTTCTCATTATTTCTTTTCCCAACATGGTTATTATCTCTAAGAAGCTTATACACATTTGGAAAATAACTGCGTGCAGCAGCAATATTTGTATAAGCTACAGTAAAAATTTTGTCACCCTGTACTGGCACTCGTTGGCTAATATGTCTCACTGGATGACCAATCATTGGTGTATCTAACTTACCAATGGCTAGATCAGGCGTATAAAAATTTCTTTTGGCTGTATAGGCAAGTATTTTTCCTTTAGAAAAAGAATTATTGTACGGATGATAGTATACTATATTTGAATCCCTAATAGGTCTTCCATTTGGTGCCACAACATGCCCTGCAGTAATGAAATACTGCTCATCAAGTAACGCAACAAGACCAACTGATACAATTTTTGCATTAGTTCTATCTTTATTTTCTAAAAATCCGTAAGCTAACCAAGGAAAATCAGGTTCAATATTTACCATCTTCAAAGAATCTCCTGATTTTTCATCTTTTAAAGGACTAGTTATTAATTCAAGTCTTGAGATATCTGTTTCTTTGTCCCTTACAGTAAACCTTTTTGGTCTATAAAGAGGTCCACCAAGCCCAATAGCCATACCAATTGCCAGTAATACTGCTTTAAAAAAACTTCTTCTATTATCATCAAACATACCACTGGTAATAGGTAAGTATGCAACTACTAAGGTAAAACCGAAAAAAGCAAATACTACCTAATCCAGTGATATGTTCTATGCTGAGTTGGAGACAAAAACTAAGAAATGCTGAACTTGAAAATTCTCGTAAAGAAGCAATTATTAATAAACAAGAAGA
>JBDRFR010000020.1:0-3687 GCA_043818675.1 Nanobdellota archaeon | reverse complement strand
TTAATGGTTAGCGATAGCTCTTTTCGATTCACAAAGAATTGAAAGAAAACAAGAACAAAAATACTCAAAACATCATATTTTTCAAACAAAAACACTCAACACACAAAAATAACAAAAAAAATCCATTTTTTCAAAGTTCCCAGCAAAAGAATTCATGCTTGAAATAAAGAAATTATTACCTGAATTTAGGGGGGAAGATTAGATAAGCTAAATATCAATTAAGATTTTATATTATGTTCTTCTATAAATTTTAATAATCTTTGCTCTTGTTCTTTAATTCCCTTAAAGAGAATATCATCCTATGTTTTTTACAGTAATTCTTAATTTTATTCATCAACTGAGCTTTTCGGATATTAGAAAATTCATATTTACTATAAAATTATGTGTAATTGGAATAATGCGTTATCTTGAATAATCCGTCAATAAAGTCCAAGAAGCCCACTACTCCGTTTTTTCGTTTAGTGCCTCTTTGTCTAAATAACTAGATTTTCAACTGCGAAGTTTTTTGATTCTAACAGACAATTTTTTTATAATTTTATGTAAATTAATTATTGGATTAATCTATAGTTCACAAATATTTTGAGAATTACTTTCGAGAAATCGCATCAACCAATTTGTGCAAGACGGGCATAAATTACGCAATACATACAATTTATGAAAAATCAAATCTATAGGCATGTTTTGCATGTATTAATTTTTGTAATGGGTAATTAGGCTTATGCACTAATACAGCAATGCATAATTCTGGCAGTAAATCCGTTTATAATTTATTACAACTTGGGTCTAATACCCCGATGCTTGCATCGTTATTATTTTTTGAGTTGTAATGACCAAAAATCCGTCTTGAAGATTTGTTTAATACCCTGAGCTCTGCTCCGTTGGGATAACAAATCTTAGGATTTTTGATTTATTGGAAATGAGATGTTTTAGAGATAGGATGTTCCTGAACACACTTTTAGATTTTGGATGTATTCATTTTGCTTTGATAATTTCTGTTATTTGTTTAGATTATTTTTCGTGTTTTCAATTACGCAGATAAAATTATACTTCTATGTAAGTATTGATACTTCCACATATGTAATTAACCATATTTTAGAAGTATATTTCAGTCTTAATAAATAGAAAGATTTATATATATGTAAATTCAGTATAGTGCCTGAGGCAGGAAAATTGGTGAAAAAAAAAGTTACGCTAAGTATTGATTCTAAAGTTTATGATAATTATAGGAAGTATTGCGAAGAGAATGCTATAATGTTGTCCAAAAAAATTGAATTGTTTATGAAAAAAGAAGTGGGAAAATGAAAATAAAAAGTTGCATTATCATCATAGTATTGTTGTTTTCCCTAGTAGCATTATCAATGGATGTAATTGCTAAAGATTCTGATCTTGACGGTATAGAAGATTCTTTGGATAATTACCCATACGACTATGATAATGACGGGATGCCTGATATATGGGAAAAAAAGATAGGGCTTAGGTATGATATTAATGATGCAAGGGAAGACTCAGATAATGATGGCATAAATAATATTGATGAGTACAAGCAAGGAACCAATCCTTTAATATCTGATAAAACAGGTGCAAGAACACAAACACCTATCTTATTGACACCTGTGGAACAGACAATGGCAAGAGGGCTTGTATGGGTGGGCGCAGGATTATTTTTACTGTTGCTGCTAATATTTATACTTTATAGGATACACATTTTCAGGATTTTTAAGTACATGCACCATGTCAGCAAGCAGCATTTTTACAGGCAGAACATGACAAGAAACCAGCAGATCTTTCCTGCGAGACGACCTGTCCAGGCACCTGTATTTAGTTATCGACCGATCAATAATCCAAAAGTTTTTATACCTGAACAACAAAAATCACCTATACAGCAAGCACATGGGGTGGTTTTGGATAATGACGGTTATGTTTCGATAGAGCAGCTGCAAAAGCCAAAACCGTTTGAGAAGCTGTCCAGTTATACTCCAAAAGATAATGATATCTTTGGGAAATTAGCAGGGCATATTACTAAAAAGGAAGACAGCTTTGAAAAGCTTGCAAAGGTGGTAAGGTGAAAAAAAGAGGGATGTGTAGATGTTTTTTTTTTATAGTTTTAATTCTTATTATGATTTTTTTAAGTAGTGTTGTTTTGGCAGTTGAAGAGGAACAAATACGGGGCTTAAGTGCAACAGCACATCTCAATTTTTATTCTGTATTAGATCATCAGTATCATTATTATTCAATCCCCGTTGGAACGAATGCGTTTGATGGGGATACAGGTACAGTATGGGATGGGGCAGGGACTATGTTGCCTGATGGGTCTTGTAATTATATTGATATAACCCTTCCAGTGACAGTAGATCTTACTAAGATTAGGGTTCATCAATGTGTACCTTCTGTATCAGTCCTATCCGGTGTTTATACTGCGGTTGATTGGGGGAGTATACCCTATTATTCAGAGGGGGCTTCTTTTTATGGTTGGGTTAGTTATGTAGGTTGGACTGAAATTCCGTTTTCTTCTGCTATTGGGAATATTAAAGTAATTCGGTTTGATGGTCTTTATAAATGCTGTGCTCGTGAAATTGAGGTGTATGGTTATCAGTATGGACTGAAAACAGATGGAAGTACTTGTTCTAATGATGGAAATTGTTTAAGTGGTAATTGTGACGCAGATTTGCTTGGAATAAAAAGGTGTCATGCTAATGCTAATTTTTGCGTACAAGATTATACTGGGAAAGAAACTTTAAATAATAATTATGAATGTTCAGATTCAACTAATCGTCGTTATTGCTCAAATGGAATATGGGGGGCAGCGGAGGGCTGTTATAAGGATTGTAATGGTGAATCATTTTCAGTTGGTTGTAGCGATGGTAATTGTATGGTTAAATTATGCAATGGGGATGATTGTGGTTATACAGGTGGAGCCAGCAGCTGTGTGAGCGGGGTTTGTCATACAGCTATAGATGGGAGGCCAAGGTGTCATGCTAATAGTCTAAAATGTGTAGTGGATTCAAGTGGTGCAGAAGTAGCTATATACAGCAAGGGTCCTTGTAAGGAATATGTATCAGCAGGTGTAGCCTATTCAAGTGAAGCGTATTGTACACATAGTAATGGTAATCCTTATTGGAGATTTACATCTTGTGGTAACACTTGTGGGTACTATAAGACAATTTATAGTTGCTCAAATGGATACTGTGATGGATGTCCAACAAGTTGTAGTTCTGACAATGATTGCGATGTTAATGCTCACTGCGACGGCACTTGTGTAGTAGATGTAGGCAACGGCGGAAGCTGTGATGAACATTCAGACTGCTCAAGCGGTCACTGTCAAAATGGATTTTGCTGCGCCAGCGGTGATTGCTGCAGCCAGGCTTCTAATTGTCCTGTCGGTTACGCCAGCGGTCCAGTTTGTAATAATGTAGGAACTTGTCAGGGTACAAGAGTTGATAAGACCTGTTCAAGCAACCAATG
Organism: Nanobdellota archaeon; assembly: GCA_043818675.1. Lineage (GTDB taxonomy): Archaea > Nanobdellota > Nanobdellia > Woesearchaeales > DATDXC01 > JBDRFR01. The sequence continues at coordinate 225 of JBDRFR010000020.1, read as the reverse complement.
CGTCAGTACTACTGTTGCTGATGACAGCGCGTGCACTTCAGGAACTTTAAGCGATAACTGTGGGTTTTATGTTCCTGTTTATTGTTCTGGTGCTGTAAGCCAGAGTGATCCTGGTTGTCCTGGAAGCTGCACTATTGACAGCCAATGCGATGTTAATGCTCACTGCGACGGCACTTGTGTAGCAGATATGGGCAACGGCGGAAGCTGTGATGAACATTCAGACTG
>JBDRFR010000019.1:0-3074 GCA_043818675.1 Nanobdellota archaeon | reverse complement strand
CCTATTTATTAATGCTCTAATCGGAAAAGTTGACTCCTCAATTATAATTGATTGCATGGAGGAGGCTTTGAGGGAAGTTGAGGAAAAAGAAAGCGAGGCAGCCAATGGTTAAAGGATCAACCAACCCGGATAAACAACACCATCTCACTCGTTCAGCGCTTAAATTAATTCTTTCGGTTGAAGCATGGGATAGAGAGGATACGAAAGTCAGGGTTATAGACGGACTTACCAAAATTGCTTTATCGTTTATTTCGGAAGATGAGTATTTGCAGATTATCAATGAGGCATGTGAGCCGGGAAGGCGGGAATGGGATAAGATGAATTATAAAAAACTAGCAAACATTTAACTGGTTGGATGATACCAGAAAGGAAAAAAGTAAAATGTTAAAAATCATTAAAGCAAGCGAACCTATTAAAATAGAACAAATAATTACTGTATTATACGGTCAACCAGGCATAGGTAAATCAACATTAGCTTTTACTTCCGAATCCCCATTACTTCTTGATTTTGACAAGGGGGCTTATCGGGCTACTAACAGGAAAGATATTGTATCTATTGGCTCTTGGGGTGAAGTTACTCAAATGTCAGGAGATGATTTAGCGCCATATAAAACCGTTATAGTAGATACCGCAGGGAGGGCTCTTGATTTTATCACAGCTACACTATTGAAAGAGAATCACAAGTGGAATTTTAACGGCGCACTTACCCTCCAGGGGTACGGCGTACTAAAAAGCAGATTCGCAGCTTGGTTAAACAATTTAACCACAATGGGTAAGGATGTTGTTCTTCTTGCTCATTCCAGCGAAGAGAAAAAAGGCGACGAGATCATTGAGCGACTTGACGTTCAGGGCGGATCTAAAGCAGAAATTTATAAACAGGCCGATGCAATGGGAAGATTGTATATTGAGGATAAGAAAAGAATGTTATCCTTTTCTCCCACTGACACAGCCTTCGGGAAAAACCCGGCTAATCTTGATGTTATGCAGGTTCCCCGATGTTTCCGAAAATTCTCTTTTTTTAGCTGAACTAATTTTTAATATCAAGGATTCGCTCAACAAAATGTCCGAAGAGCAAAAAATCAGACAAGAGAGGATTGCCGAGTGGAAAGTGAAGCTTGACGCAGCCAAGGCGGCAGGAGACTTTAATAATTTAGTCTCCGAAGCTAAAAAGACTCATCGGGATATCGTACAAACTGTGAAGGGAATGCTGCATAAAAGTGCGACCGAAGCAGGCCTTACATATAAAAAAGATGAGGGATATATAATGCCGGAAAAGGTAGAGGATAAAAAATGAAATCCGTAACTCTTCACGTTACCGACCTTGATTCTTACGCATGGTATCTGAAGCTTCAATCAATATCTGATATGGAAATGAAAGGGCGGCTCTTAAGAACGGAGCCGTCTAACGAAAAGATGAGGATTGGAACTGCATGGCACTCGGTCATGGAAGATGCAACCTCGGGACAAATTAACAAGGTTGAAAAAAATGGGTACGCCTTTAGCGTTGACTGTGATTGTAAAATCATTCTTCCTCAAATATGCGAAGTACGGGCTAAAAAAGATTATTTAATAGACGGTATCGGCGGTATTAATGTTACCTTATCCGGGAAAACTGACGGAATATCCGGTAATAAAATAACGGATCATAAATTAACTTTTAATCCGCACCCAGAGAATTATTTTGAAGCCTATCAGTGGAGGACCTATTTAGACATTTTTAATGCCGATAGTTTCGAGTATATAATCTATACTGCAAAGCAAAAAGATGCCGAAATAACGATAAAAGAGGTGTCTATGATGACGTTTTATCGATACCCTGGGATGGAAAAAGATATTGAACGGGGCATTCGTGATTTGTTGGGGTTCATAAAAGAGCGGGTGCCGGAAATGATTAGATAACTACAGATAACCTCTTATTATAATTGACGCTTTGGCGGGGATCGATTATAATATAGGGAAATATAAAGGATCACGGATCGTACAGTCCGTTTGAGAGGCAGTAATTGCCTGTTTCAATTATTGCCTCAAGATCCTATAAATTACCTAAACAGGAGGTTATTAGATGGATGACAATTCTTATTATCCCGCCCAAAAAGATACAATAGCATTAGACCAAAGAGTAATAAAATCAAAAGTATGGCTTTCGTTAAACGGTACGGCCAAAGATATTTATCTAATATTATTAACAAGACGTAAAATGGTTAATCTTAGTAAAAGAAAAGGTAAAAATCAGTGGGTCTGTACTAATTCAAAAGAGATTGTTTTTACTTATAGAGATGCAGAAAATAATTTTGGTATTTCACAAACACGGTTTAATAGGGGGATAGATGCTTTAATAAAAGCAGGGTTTATTTATATTGTTCAACATGGGGCATTATTGCATATCGTTACAAAATACGGCTTAACCGATAGATGGAAGAAATATGGAACTCCCGGATATATAGAAAATAAACGACCTAAAATGAATATTAAAAGAGGTTTTATTAAGCCTAAAAATAAAAATAGCATACAATAACGTATGCAGGGCTGCATATAAAAATGAATGCAGATCGGTTTAAATGGTGGGTTATGAAAAATTAAGAACGCATGCAGATAAAAAATGCGACTTATTTTTAAATCAAATAGTTATGGTAAAAACGCTAAAAATATATATCAATATAATCTGCATATAAAAATGAATGCATTCTATAGACTACCAGTATGGGTAGTAAAAAAATAATTTAGAATGGAGATTGTTATGTTGCATACACTTAGATGGACCGAAACAGAAATCAAGGAATTAACGGTAGCCGATGACGAGATTTTGGGCTTGTCTGTGCAATATGAGCCCACGGACTCTGAGGGCGAAGTAAAGAAAAAAGATGACGGGAGATTATACATAGAGTGGTCTGACGCCCCAGACACATATTTAGACACAGAAAAAGGAGTCGAGATATTAAAAAGGTGCAGGCCTCTTTAAAAAATCTAATCCTTATCGCAACGCCCAATAGCATGGATGTCTATGTATTAGGTTAAATGATTGTTTTTACGTAAATTGTTTTCCGATATTATAGATATCTGTATATTAAACTGTT
>JBDRFR010000018.1:0-16785 GCA_043818675.1 Nanobdellota archaeon | reverse complement strand
TATTTTTCTAAAAACCATCCAGAATCACCTCTTATAAATTATACATTTATTGACGATAAACTACTATTTATATCTTTCGTTTTCGACGAGAAAGGAAGGTTAGATTGTTAAGAAATTGGGGGGGCTTTTTCAAAGCGTTCCTGAAGAGATATTTCTGTTCATTTTATGTCTAAAACTGTACATTAAATGCACTAAACATATCTTTTGATTTGTTATTGAAAAATAAGATGTTGCTGCTAGAAAAAAAATAAAGTCTCCGCTCCTATTGGTCCCTGGAGACTTTATTTAAACTTATGCGAGGGAAGGGATTCGAACCCTCGGACCCACTAAGGGACAGGATATCTAAGGGTACAACCCTAAGTGTTCCTCTTAAGTCCTGCGCGTTTGACCAGACTTCGCTCTGAGGAGTCCCAAACAGTTGCTTAGAAATTACCCTCGCAGATAATCTGGCCTTTTTGCGATAGGTTGAACCCTATTTAAAAAATTTTCTCTTTCTTTGGCAGGTACTCTCACGTAATAGAACGGTTTTCTGTTTATCTTTGTTTCTGGTCCGTGGATTGAAGGATTAAAATCCAAATCTAGTAATAATAGATATATTTGTTTAAGTCCACTTTTATTTACTGAGAAAAACCTCACATTATTATTGCTGATTGTACCATCACCATCGAAAAAACCTCTCAAAAATGCAATTTTTTGGTATGGATTCCCATTAATTATCGATTCTGGAATCGCCCACTTAAGGTGTCCAACTAAGGTTTGACCTGTAATTTTTTTAATTATTGATTTTTTACAGATATTAACCTTATTGTGTTTTGTTATATTAGCCTTATAATTAAACTCTTTCAAAATTAAATACTGGTATCTTAATAACAATTTTTGGTTGGTATTTGAAAACTCAATTCTCTAGGATTTATCATTTTTAAAAAATCTGTCTCTACCCCTATCTTTCCCCCAATAGCTTGAGTAAGAAATTATATGAGAGCCTTCAGAACATAATAATCCTAGAATTTCAGCAAATTTTTTGGTGATATTTTTCATTATTAAATTACAGTTGAAACAGTTATTTTGTTGAATCAGATAGTAAAAGTATGATTGAAATTTCTTAATAAATTTGGAATGAATGGCGATTTGTCTTCATTTGAAAGATAGTTATGTATTTAAAAAAGTTTTTATTTATTTCAAAAGATATTTATACTTCAGCACGAAAAAAAGAGATATAGACAAAAAGAGGGTGTAAATTGGGAATTATTACAAACATAGCGCAGATTGTAAGAAGGCGTACTGTAATTAATGAATTCATTAAACCAACAAAAAATCCATATGCGTACCAAAAAAGATTTCTGTTTAATACTATTAAAAAAAATAAGAACACAGTATTTGGACTTGAGCACAATTTCAGCAAGATTAAGACAATTGAAGATTTTCAAAGAAATGTGCCGATCAGAAAGTATAAGGATTTCAAAAGATATATTGATGAGATGAAAATAAAAGGCAGCCAGAATGTTTTGACAAAAGAGCCGTTTACAATGTTTGGGGTTAGCTCAGGAACAACAGGTACGCCCAAGTTTATCCCGGTTACTAGATCATTTATTGAGCAGTATAGAAGGGACTGGGATATATGGGTATATTTTGCGTACAAGGACCACCCAAAGATGTTTGATGGAAAGATCCTTGTAATGGTCGGTGCAGAAAAAGAAGGACAAACAAAAATAGGAATAAACTACGGCTCGATATCAGGCGTAATACAAAATACACAAAAAAAAATAATTCAGCATTTTTATTGCCTGCCAAACTCAGTCTACAAAATTAAAAATTACGAAGCCAAGTATTACACCATATTACGAATTGCGCTGGAACAGAACATATCAACAATAGTTACTCCAAATCCAAGCATGATTCTTATCCTCTGTAAAAAAATAAATGAATATAAAAATGAGATAATTTCAGATATAGAAACGGGGAAGTTAAGTAAGGATTATACTGTTGAGGAAAATATAAGAGAAGAACTTGAGTTTAAGCCAAATCCAAAAAGAGCTTTTGAATTGATGAAAATCGATAAAACTCATAAAGGATTGTACCCAAAACATATTTGGACAAAATTATCCCTTATTGGCTGCTGGAAAGAAGGAACTCTGCCAATATACCTTACCCAGTTTCCAAAATACTTTGGAAATACACCTGTAAGGGACATCGGGCTTATCTCCACTGAAGGGCATGCAAGCATACCTGTTACTGATGAAGCGAAAGGAGGAGTTCTTACTGTAAATTCTTCATTTTTTGAGTTTATTGATATAAAGGATATTAAAAAAAGAATTCCTGAGGTGTATACATTGATGGAGCTGGAAAGGGATAAAGACTATTTTTTAATAATGACCAATCCAAACGGATTATATAGATATTTTACAAATGATATAGTGAAAGTTGTCGGATATTATAATAAAACACCGATTATCGAATTCCTGCATAAGGGTGAGCATGTATCATCAATTACAGGTGAAAAGATCACTGAATGGCAGGTTGTAACAGCTATGAGATTTGCAGCGCACAGATTGGATGTACCAGTCCATAGCTTCACTGTATATCCAAAATTTGGAAGGCTTCCAAAGTATAATATTCTGCTGGAACTTCATGGAAAATGCGATGAAAAAAAGCTAGGGCAACTGATAAATTATTTTGATGAAGAGCTAAAATACTTAAATGTGGAGTATAAAGGAAAAAGGGATTCACAGCGGCTTGGAAGACCAGTAATACAGATAGTCCAAAAAGGAAGTTATTCGTCAATCCATAAATCTAAAACTGAAGCAGGAGCCCATGACGCGCAGATTAAAATACCCTCCTTATCAACAGACCAGAAATTTGGAGATGATTTTGAGGTTGTTAAGGTGATTCGATAGAAAAGTGTAGATATACTATTATAAATATAATATGCTATTAAATGAAGGATAATATGCTGACAAAAAAGGTGTATGAAACAATTGATTTTTAGATAGTGGATGTTGAGCTGCTCAAGACATGTAATAATTCGATGGTAAAAGCAGATAAATTATTAGGACTGTTTAAAGTCTAAAAGAAAGCATTTTGACGATTTCAAGTGCCAATATTGAACCTGCAAGAGAATAAAATGCTGCAAAATTTTTAATAAATATGTTATGAGGGTGTGAAAATTTGAAAATAGAAACTTATAGGCTAGACTTGCCGTTTCATAAAAAATTTGTTATCAGCCATTCAACTAGAGAGGTATCTGAAAGCGTAATTGTTAAAGTAAGCCTAGATAACGGAATATACGGTTATGGCGAGTGCTTACCAAGAAAATATGTCACAGGGGAAACTCAGGAGAGTGTTCTGAAAACCTTAAGAGATTCATTAATTCCGAAAGTTGAAAAATGGAAGATAAAAAACTATTCGGATCTAATAAATAAATTAAGGAAAATTGAAGTTAATAAAAATCAAAATTGCGCATTATGCGCATTAGAGCTTGCGTTGCTTGATTCTTATGGTAAACACTTTAAAAAAAGTGTTGAGCAGATATTTAGTGGACCTTATCTGGATAAAATTTACTATAGTGGAGTTATTTCAGGAGGGGATGGATTTTTCAAAAAATTACTCAAGATTAAGCTATTTGGGTTTAAGTCTGTCAAGATTAAAGTAGGGATGGATAATGATCTTAGAAATTTAAAAACTGCTAGAAAAATATTAGGAAATAAGGTAGATATTAGAGTTGATGCAAATTGTGCTTGGGGTGTTTCTGAGACTCTTGGGAAAGTTGGAGAGTTTAAGAAATTAAATATTAGCGCTATTGAACAGCCTGTAAAGACAATTGAAGAGATAAATAAGGTGGCTGCAAAGAGCAAAATACCAATAATCGCTGATGAATCACTATGTAATTTAGATGATGCAAAAAAATTAAAAAATGTGATATTTGACATAAGAATATCTAAGTGCGGGGGACTGTTAAAAAGCCTTGAGATTTATAATTATGCAAAGAAAAAAGGGATAACATGTATGCTTGGATGCCATGTTGGTGAATCAGGAATATTAACAGCTGCAGGAAGACATTTTGCTTTGGGTGTTCGGGATTTAAAATATTTGGAGGGAAGCTATAATCATTTTTTATTGAAAGAGGATATAACTAAAGAGGATCTGACGTTTGGAAGAAAAGGAGCTGCCAGAAGAATTGAGGGATATGGGTTGGGCATTAGAGTAGATAAAGAGCTAATTAAGAGGCATATACAATGATTGCTCAGGTTGTAAAAGATAATCTGTGTATGCAGTGCGGAATGTGCGCAGGTGTTTGTCCTAATGATAATATTCAAATGGAACAAGATAGGACTGGTGAATGGTATCCTGTAGTAGGTGGAAACTGCAGCCATTGCGGCAAGTGTGTTAATTCATGCGCTGGGTGGGAAGTTAATTTTAATCTTTTGAATAAGGAGATATTCGGGAAAATACCAAATGATGTTTATATAGGAAATTTTAAGAAATGTTATATTGGCTATTCTAAAGATAAAAAGATTAGGATGGAATCATCATCAGGTGGCATTGTAACATCAATTGGAATATATTTACTTGAAAATAGGCTAGTAGATGGTGTAGTTGTGGTTGTTGACTCAAAAGACCCGTTGCATCCAAAGCCCATTATTGCGCGGAACAAAAAAGATATGATAAATGCTATGCAGTCAAAATATGTGTCTATACCGGTCAATATAATGATCAAGCAAATTTTGAAGGAAAAGGGGAAGTTTGCTTTTGTGGGCCAACCGTGCCAGATACATAGCATTCGAAAAGCGGAGCGAATTGACAAAAGGATTAAGGAGAAGATAATCTATAAGATAGGGATATTTTGTGAATATCGAGCTAAAAGAGATTATTTAACTTTTCTAGCAAAAAAAAGTGGTTTAGATCTAAAAAGAGTAATCGGGATAAAATATAGAGAGGGTAATTGGCCAGGAAATCTGCAGTTTAGAAATACTAAAATAAAAAAGGAATTTCCTATTACTGAGTATTTGTATTATCCTTTGACAATACCTTTTATTGATACTAGGTGCCTAAAATGTATAGACCATACAAATGAGTTAGCAGACATATCTGTAGGGGATGCTTGGTGCCTGAATAAGTCAGGAGAGCAAGGCGGATGGGCAGTTGTTATTGACAGGAATGATCTAGCATCAAAAGATTTGCTAAAAGGAATTACTACAAAAATAATTTCAAAGGAAAAAATTAATACATCACAGAAAAAACCGCTATCATTGAAAAAAGAAGGTTATATCCATAGATCCAAATTTTTTTTAAAATTACCTGTTTATGAAAATTCGCTTCCCACTGAAAATTTACGGGTAAAAATGGAAAATTTGCTGATATTTTTACTGATATTCTTTAAAAAAATTAGGTTATTTCAGCTCTTCTCTTTAGGGATGTTAAGAAAGTACCTGAGAATTGTGTTAAAAAATATCCAGTTAACTAAGAGATAGGTAAAACTTCTACAAGGGGCTGATTAAATACTCTGACCTGCGAACAAATATTTACAGAAAGTTAAACGCTAGATTCTTTGTAGTATCACATTAAGTTATAGAAGAAATGCCTTTGCGGAGTGGGTAGTAAGCGGAAAGCCCGAAAGGTCGGTTTACGTAGAAGAATTCCGAATAGTAAAATTTTTGCTTAAAATCTATCTCAGTGTTAGCAGAATATAGTTTAGAGGGTCAAAGGCGTAAGCCCATCCAGTACATAGACTGGGAGGGGTTATAATAAAAATGAAAAGATTTATATATGTGAGTCCACATCTATCCACATAGGTGATAAATATGCCAAATGTAACATTAGCAATATCGGAAGATTTGCATAACAAAATGAAACAACGTACAGAAATTAGATGGAGTGATGTAGTGAGAAAAACAATATCACAGAAAATAGAAGATTTAGATATGATGGATAAATTAACAAGAAAAAGTAAGCTTACACAAAAGGATGTTGATGAGATAGCGCAAAGGATAGATAGTAATGTTGCTAAAAAATTAGGTTTTAAATGATGTTTGTCATCGACACTAATATATTGATTTCTGCTTTGATCAGAGATTCTACTACAAGAAAAATAATTGTTGAATCAGATTGGGACTTTTGTTATCCTGAAAATGCATTTCATGAAGTTCGTAGATATAAGGACCTAGTTTTGGAAAAATCAGGAATAGATGAAAAAGAATATAATCAAGTATTGAATTATTTGTTCCAACATATAAATTTGATCCCAGAAGAAGTTGTACAGCAGAAACATGATGAAGCATTCAGACTGCTGGGGGAAATTGATCCTGATGATGTTATCTTTTTAGCAACTGCATTAAGTTTGAAAAATGCTAAAATATGGTCGGATGATGGCCACCTTGAGAAACAAGATAAAATAAGTGTGTTTAAAACAAAACACTTAGTGCGTTTATTCTAGGTATCTGGTTCTTAGTATCATATTCTAATTATCAAGTGAAAAGCGTAATTTTCTCTTCTAAAAAGTAAGAATTTTACAGTATTTAACGTAATAGAAATAATAGTCTTTGCCAGATAATTATCACAAAACTGGAAAATAATCATTATAACGTAGTAAATTTTCGAAATGTTTTTAAATTGCATTGGTGTCCTATATTGTATGTCAATAGATAGGATCGTTATGCCTGCTGAAGTAAATACAATCAGCATAGCTGGCTTGTTCGAATATGGGACAGCAAGAATGGGCGACCAAGCAATAGATTTATTCTTAGAAGGCATAGATTTAGAACGGTTTGATGTCAGGGATAGGTTAATGGAAGACACCAGTAAACCTTTAGAATTAGACCACTTAATAACACCTGGCCATTGGATTTCAAATCAGCTATCACTTATGATTTTTTTGAATGCTGGAAGATATTTACCGGGCGAGCGCCCACTATTTGAAGCAGGTAAATATGCTGCAAGGCATAATCCAAGAATTAGGGAAAGGATAAATGTGCTAAAGTTAGCAAGTCCTAAAAAATTATTCTCAAGAGCTGTCAAAGAGAATCCTAAATACAACCGAACTAAAGAATTGGACCTTAAGGTTGATGATAAAAAGGTCACTTTATACGTCAGCTATTTTCCGAATATTTCCCGCCTACCAGATGGAAGGTATGTGATAGAAGAGATATGTGATTGGGGCTTAGGTATTTACACTGTTTACGCTGAAGTTACAGGTTTTAAGGGAATACAAGCTCGGGAAGTGGAATGTATTTCGGACGGTTATAAAAAATGTGTTTTTGAAGTTTCTTGGGATAAATTACCTTGGAGAAGAAGGTTTGCTAATTTTGTTGTTGGAAAATTTTTGCCGCACATTGTAGAAGATTACGAAAAAGTAATTGCCCAGTTAGACCAAATAACATTTAGACTTAGGAAAGAAGTGGATGAGCAGACTGGACAGCTTATTGCAACTGAGAGAATAGCAGCAACAAGAACCGCACAAGTCTCAACTGCAAAGATGATAGGACGCGGTCTGGCACACGAGATTGGAAACGCATTATCGCCAGCGGCCATACAAATGAGTATTATTTCTGCAATACCTGATAGCCAATCAACAATTGATGCGCTTACAGAGTCGGGCAGTCAGCTTGATAGGGCCACTACTTTACTAGGAAAAAGAATATTTGAATTAGAACAATATGGCATTCCAACAGAGATAATCTATAATGGGATGGTTCCTCTTCTTCAAGGTATTGCAAATCATACAGGTACAATATTATCAAAAGTAAGTTCTATCGGACAGGCAGCTGAACAAAGAGAATTAGCGCTTTCTGAAATTAGCAAAGGCGTAAACAGGGGTTTGGCGCTTGCAAAAGAGTTTTTAGCCTATGCAAAAGCAGGAGAGATTGTAAGAGGAACCGATAAAATCAATCTGGTAGACGTAGTAGATAATATATCCAGTACTTATGCTACCGAACTCAAAAACTCTGGGATTGAATATGTAACCAATCTTAATGATTCGGATTTAACATTGCAGGGAGAGTACTTACAGCTTGAAACTATAATCAAAAATTTAGTATTAAATGCTAAAGATGCTGTTAAAGATGATGGAAGAATCATTGTATCGGTTGACAGATATTCAGATGAAAAAAAACCATATATTCAGCTTACTGTTCAAGATAATGGGGAAGGGATACCCAAAGAAGATCAGGAAAAGATATTTGAACCGTTTTTTAGTACTAAAGGAAATAAAGGGACAGGCCTTGGGTTGAGTTATTTAAGGAGAATTATTGAAGCATATGATGGCAAGATTGAGTGTGAATCAGAAGTTGGGAAGGGCGCAACTTTTAAGGTTTATTTGCCATTGAAGTTATAATGATCATCTTTTGATTGCATATGCTAAATAAAAGCCAGGATGCGTATCTTTAAAAGGATGCCACATTAATCCCATATTTCTTTCACCAAATATATTTATCAGATCGCTTTTTGTCGTAGATACTTTTTCAATCTCCTCATCGCAAACATATCTCCTATGCTCCCTTGTTTTTGCTGCCATCTTTAACAAGTGGTCCATCCCCGCCTCTGGGTCATAGTTTTTGCGCAGTTTAGATGCCAGATTTGGATTTAGTTTCTCAATCTGGCTTAGAACACCGGGATCAGCAGACTGTTTAATAACAAATGAGTCCCATGCTCTACAGATTCTAGCATGGTCTTCCTGATTTTCTCCAAGCCTATCATCTATTGTGAAATATAATCCACCTGGATTTAGCAGATTATAACACATCTGCCTGAATTCAGATTTTGTTGAAAAACCTTTTCCTCGTGCCCTATATTTCAAAGCAAGGTCACTTCTATTATCATTAGGGCAATAATGTTCAAATTGTGAAGCAAGAATTACATCAAATGTTTTACCATCTTCTCTTAAATTCTTATAAAATGGATGAAACTCATCAGCGCAATTAACACCAGATGTTAAGTCAACTGCTATTTTACCGCCTAATTTCTTATGCAATGCTGATAATACTCTTGCATCATAATCACAAAAACCATGCGATATATCAGCACCTGCATATTCTACTTTAAAATCATCTGTAAGGCCATTTCTCATAAGATACAGTACAAAAAATGCTGGACCAATCCCTGGCTCAAAAAAACTTATTTTAGATTTACCATGCATAGCTTTTTTTATTGTGTCTAACATCCGCTCAAAAAAAGGCCCTTTTGGAACAATGATATGCTCCTGAGTAGCTACATATGAATCAACCCTATTAGGTGTTTGATAACCCATATTTACATCATTAGGCGTCGATAATTGTGTTATTGATACAATACCCCTTTCTTCCTTTCCGCTGGTTTTTTCTTTAGGAGAATTTACAACCAGATTAGGATTAGCAGACGATACGATCCTCGGAATGACTGGTTTTGTAAAATCGGTTCCAAAATTTCTTGCTCCCCTGTCAGCGGTCTCGCAGGAAAATCCTCTACCGCCGCCAACGTATCCGGCATACGGATGATTATGTGCTACATTAAATGATATACCACCAACCCTGGAATTATCAGCCAGATACTGGATACTGTCAGGATCATTTGTATGGAAACTTGCCCGAAGATTATAATTGCTTTTGTCAAGAATTACTGGAATTTGAGTAATATCATCCATTGGTGCTATCTGTATAAATGGACCGAATAGTTCTTCATTCATAAATGTTGCACTGTCTAATGGATTATCAATTACAATAATAGAAGGCATTACAAATTCACCGTCTGGATCATTTGCACCCTGCCAATTAACCCTATACCCTTCTCTGATTATTTGCGCTCCTTCAGCCTTATAATCACCTATCTGCTTTAGAAGATCAGCAGGACTCGAGGTAGGGATCTGAGTTGTATCTGGATCTGACATTAAACCTGGCCTAGCCTCACTTATAACCTCTTCTGCAATTTTAACTGCTAAATCAGTATATTTTTTGGGTACAAGAAATCTCTTGGGACCAACACAAAACTGTCCGGAGGCACCGTATACTCTTTCTTCAAATGCACGTTTTGCCCCAACAGTAAATTCTTCTTCAGTTAAGTCATCCAAGAATCCTACAATATCACTGCCATTTAACTCTAATACAATCTTTTTACCGCAATCACCATATTCTTGCTGTATATTTCTGCCTCCCCCGGATCCGCCAATATGGCCTATTCCTATAATATGATTACTGTACATCAACCTGCGTACTACTTCTTCGGAATTGCCGCATATAGTATTTAAAACGCCACTTGGCATATTACTTTGTTTCAATTCATCATGAAAAAAATAAAATAATTCATTAGTTGCAGCAGCTGCACCCATAGATGGCTTATATACTGCAGTAACTCCTGCTAAAAATAAGTCAGCAAAAACATTAGTACCCATAGTAAATCCAGTATTTGGCGGAGTATTTATCGCAACAGCGCCGATGGGTTCCCTATATATCATCTTGCTTGTAATACCATCGATTGTTACACTGTCCTGCATCTGCCGCGCTTTAAATTCAAGATTTTTTCTATTCATAATAGCTTTTACATATTCCAATTCATAAGCAAATGTACGTTTATCATGAAAGTCTTGCTGAGATACTTTTTCCCACCTATCTTTCTCTTCTACTATTTTTTCACCTAATCTAACTAAAAAATCAATCCTATCTTCCATAGGTACTTTTTTTAATTCATGATAAGCTCTACCAGCTGCTTCAGCAGCTTTTTTTGTCTCATCTTTACCAGCCAGATACCAATAACTATGGATAGCTTTACCCCATCCATTTTCTTCTATGGCTTTAAGTTTCGCAGATAAAGGCGCATCAGAATTGTTAAGTTCTGCTATTTGCTTAGCATCATCACGATATTGTAAAGAAAAATCAGTATGTGGGTGGAACCATGCCTGATCAGTTGTTACTTTGTCACCGCCTATTAATAAAGGATATACCTTAATATCACTATCAAGCCCTTCTGTCTTAGAAGGGTCAAGATGTCCCAAATTAATTTTAACTGGTCTTTTAGGATGAGCAACAAGTTGAAAAGACGTATCACCCATAATTGGAGTATATACAGCACATGCTGTTTCTAATGCACTATCCAATCTATCTAAAAAAGAAGCCTTGGCTTCACCAGTGGATGCAGTATCAATATCCCCTTTTGGGATATAAGCATGAAAATGATGACCTACAACATTAGAGATATCATGGTTACCTTTTTGTGCTGTAAGCATTATTATAGGTACAAGAGAATTAATTTGATGTATTTTTTTTGATGCAGCAAATCCATCCATTTCTGGCATTCTTGCATCCATGACTATGGAACTAATAGAACCTTTATGTTTTGTATAAAGTGCAACTGCTTGTGCACCATTATCTGCAGTTAATACATTATAGCCTGGATAATGACCCTTTAGCGCAGTTAACATAGGTTGTTCATCATCAACTATGAGAATTGTCGGTTTGGATGTTTCAATAGCCTGGACTGTATCGGATTTATCCATTAAATTTTTTTCATTTAATAATGCAGCTAATCCACTTTCTGGAACCATAAAATTTTCACCGTTTTATACTATGGAATGCTCAACGGTATATAAACTTTTCCATTATTTTATATCTGATGGGTAGTAACAAAATAGGAACTATTATCATAGCATTAATAAATAATAGACCTTAAACAAGAAAGAATCCTAATTGACAATAATCTTATCTGAAATGCTTATGGAAGTAAAAGTTTCATTAACCATCCTTGCCTGTCCATTTTCCGGTGTAATGTGTTCTGCATAACCATACATACCGATAAGCTTACCGTTCTTTGCTTTCTGTTTTGCGATTTCACCTTCCCTAACATAATCTTTTGCCAGTTTTAGCTTCCTCATAGAACAGCTAAAACAAATTGTCAGGGCGGGATTGCCTTTCACTTTCTTTTTGTTAGAATCAGAAATGGATTCTGTAGCGTTCAACATCTCATTTTTAGATGCTTTAACAACATCAAAAATAGTCCCTTCTGTTAAATAAGTTGCGCAGGTTATATATTTATCGTTTGCTATTGCAAAAGGTGAAACAAGCATATGCCTTCCTTCGGGGTCAAGAAATCCCAGAGGGTAGTCCATGCCATATTGTAGAATATTCTTTTTAACGTCATCAACTGTAGTATTTAACGCCTCAGCATAAATCTCAATTGCATTCCTATCATTGATTTCCATGAGAAGATTATCCTTGCATTTTGTAATCCTCAAAGGTGCTTGTTGCGAATGCCTGACGAATCCGTGCGATGAGCCAAGTCCAACATACAGATTAGAGTACATTACCATCAAAGCAACACCTTTGTTTGCGATTTTACCATCAGCAAATTGGTACGTATCTTTAAATGCAAAATTATCCGCAGCAGAACCGCCAATTAATTGTAAAGAAGGACCAACCTCATCCAAGAAACCCCAGATGACTTCATTTGCCTTCAAAAATGAGGTATTTGTCACACCAGAAGGGAGATATAAAAAGTAATAGGGATTTATTTTTATATCTTCTAAAACGCTCATCTTTTTCTTTGCTAAGTATAAAGTGTAAAGGTCAAAATCTTTGTCCCTTTTTAGATCCATCAAAGCGGATTTTATTATTTTTCTTCCGGATAATCTTGGATCTTTAGCTCCTATCTCCATAATTGCTGTGCCTACGTGAATATAATCTGATTTAACTGTCAAAACCACACACGAATCATCAACCGTCTTATTCCCTATCATCTCACTTGTTGAAGTACAGCCAATCCATTTTACTTTTTTATTTGCTCCTTTTAATGTTTTATCTACCCCTTTTACCAGCTGCTCAACCGTTTTTTTGGTATCCCCATATTTTTTGCCATTTGCAAATACCAGCGCAAAATCAGGAGCTGCCCCCAAATCTCTTAAAGCCATCTCGACTGCTTCTTTCCCAGCCTGAAAAGCGTCAGTATTGGTACTAATGCCTGTTCCTGCAACTAAATTTTTCTTATTTTCAAATACGCCCATTTTAACCTCAATCTAATTTTGTGTTTTTATACTATATAAACATTTCCATAAATTCGCTATCTGAACCAGCCATTTATTTACATTTTACCATCATTTCCCCAGATAATTATCAAAAATTCTAAAGAAAATTATATAAACTAGTAAATTTATAAGGAATATAATGGTAAGAAAACAGAGGGTTAAGCATGTAAATGTGCCTTTGATAGATGTGGAAGGGATAATCCCGTTTAATAAAAAGGAGACCAATGACCCGAAATCTGAGCTTACCGAAGAGCAGCGGATAAAAAAAGAGATCACTTCGTTTATATCAAAACTGCAAAAGAATATGCATGAGCCGTTATGTTACATCGGTGAAGAAAAAAGGTACGGTAAACACCTGGAAAGGTTTATGTTTTCAGGTTCTGGTTTTATGGAGATAATGGTGGAAGCGCCGCTTACTATAAACGCGCATTTTACCCATGTCAGTGTTGCGCATAAATATGCAAATGCGCTTAAAAAAACGCTAAGAGAGATTCTGCCAAACACAAAGATCAAGGAGCTGTTCCTGGATTCTATATCTGTCGATGAAGAGGGCGCCGAACAGTTAACCTATGAAAAGTGGGATAGGATGCACCATATGCTGCTGCATAAAAGCATTGTGATTACAGTGGTTACACTTATGATAATCATTATCTTTGAAGGGATAAAAGCGCTTGTCGCAGAAATTTCAGTTGAAATTGCGCATGTATCATCGTTAGTTGTCCCGATAGTTGCAGCTATTATAATTGCACTTTTGTTTGAGCCATTGATAAAGAAAACTGAACATCTTGTTAACAAATTTATGATTAAATAGGCTATTCTATACCTGAAGACCAAAAATGTATGTTAACACTTGCAGGATTTGCACCCATCATTTATATGCTAATTTGATGTATACTGTGCCTATTATTTTTTTGTTTTGCACTTAAAAGCTGTTATATACAATTTAAAAAAGTCTTTCTAAAATATTAATAGAGCCCCAGAAAAATTAGTAATTAAATTTACGTTCATACTCTTTATGATCAAACCATTCAAGAATTAAACTAACTACTACAATCTCATCATTAGCTATTGAATATATTAATCTCCAGCCTTAGGTAAATCATACTTCCATAAATTCTTAACATTATATTTTGTAGTGTATTCTTTTGGAATAAGTTTTTGAGGAATTTGAATACCACAAAAAGCATTTTGTTCGAGATTATCTAAAGCTTGATTAATAAGTTTGAATAATTCTCTTTCTGAATTGTCCCCCTTTTCTAGTTTATAAAATGCCTTTTTTGTATTTTCTTCAGCAAATCTAATGTCAGATGGAAGTTTCATTATATTCTAGCTAAATCTTTTCTTTTATGATATTCTTTAGCCAATTCAGGATAATAAATCCATCCAATTTTTCCTTCTGAATCTATTGAAATCTTCCTAGAATGGAATAAATAATCAATTACAACACAAAATGTTTGGTACATCATTTTCTTTGGCAATGATTCCCATAGCTTTCTTTTTTTGAATTCTCCATCATGTTTTTTTATGAATTCCTCTACCATAAGAACTGTATCTAGTCTAGGATATCTTAGAATATCTTCTCTTTCCATTAATAATGCTGTTGAACCCATGTTATATCAAGGGATATAACAAGAAATATATATACTTTTTGGTTTTCTGAGGCTTTAATCTGTTTAATGGAATGGGCTCCGCCCTTGATACGAAAGACTTTTTTGAACTCCGCGGATGCGGTTTGCCAGAACTCTGTTAGGGTATTGATTCTTAAAGTAAATGTGTAGCTTGAATGTACCTGATTCTGTAGCTAAATGTGTAACTATAAACCCTCACTCGTAACTGGCAAAGTATATAACAGCCCGGCGATGCTTGACCTGCAAAACCGTGATGATAACTTATTAACCCAAAACTCACAAATTAATAACCAAAATATTTCAACTGAATTAAACATAAAGAAGTATAAAAAGTACTATTCCCTATATGAATTAAAATAATCCATGATATAATGATACAGCGCGTAGGTGTCAGCTGTTAATTTTGCTTCGAACCGCTGGGTATAATAGTGGGAAAAGTATTTATCATATACCGCGCGGAAGAAGTAAAATGTTGGCTTCTGGTACCATCTTCCTTCAAGGTCTGTTTCCAATATACCGTCAAAATATAACAATGCGTCAACAACCTGGACACGCTTTTTCCTGCCTTTAAGCTCAATTTTTGCATCCTTAATATTTTTAAACAAAACTCTTAATCGAATTACCGACCTTGCGTAATCTGCAAGTTCGCCGTTAATTTCAATGAACCATTCAACCCTTTTGCCCTTAGCAGTCACTTCTTCAGATTTTTTCTTGATATCCTTATGAAACCCTTTTTTATGGATCCAGTCTTCAACAGCCCTGAAAAAATCAACAATGTCCAAAGGACCGTTGTAGCTAAACCGAAGCTCCTGTACACTGAATTTTCGTTCTGTCATTTTAATGCATGAAATGCGGTACTTTTGAGACAACCCTGTAATGCCTGTACATATTAAAGAACTGCTCTAACGTGTCATATAAAGCATGGATATCGTAAGTTATACGCTGCTCAAAGCGTTCGGTATAATACTTATATACAAAAATGTCAAACATAACACGAAAAAACTGGAGCATCGGCTTCATCTCCCAACGGTTCTCATAATCATGCTCGATATAACCGTCAAAATACAGTATGACCTTGCCCTGGTCCATCTGGACCTTCTTCTTGTCTTTTACAACCTGCACTTTTTTCAGACCGTAAAAAAGAGCGCGGATCTTGTAGATACTTCTAACATAATCTGTTGTTTTTTTCCAGTAAGCTATCTCATATTCAATGTATTTACCGTCGGGCAGGTTTTGCTCAAAATTCTTGGATTCCTTTTTTTGGATGCTTCGTTCCATAAACCACGAGCCGATGAGCTTAAACAAAGCTTTAGTATCAAAAATACCTGAATATTCAAGCTTAATATGATCTACAACAATTCTTACTGATGCCATTTAAAATACCTTATGAACGCCTGTGAAATAACGATGTTCATACTCGTCAGATTCCATCTTCAGCCGCTGCTTGATCATAGCAACAAAATTGTACATCTCGTACCTATGCTTAGGCCCCCAGCCTTCAGTGAAATTTTTTCTAATTACATACTTATTATAAAAATCCTTTAAGTGAGCGTAAAACATTTTTTTGTTCCATCTGCCTTCAAAATCTGAAATAACACTGACTTTCACTTCTATCCATATCCGGCCTTTTGTGTATATTTTTTTGTCGCCTTCGGGCATTTGAACTTCCACATCGCGCGCATCGTAAATATGGATGTATACATGATATTTAATCTGGATATAGTCTGTCTCATTACGTTTAGCCTCCCACACATGCTGCCTTTCAGCACCAAACGGGCTTGGATGCTTATGCTTATAAACTGCTTCTTTAAAATAATATTTATTCCTTCGAAACCAGTCAATCATGGCTTCGTATAAATCCTGCATGTCCCAGACACCTTTATACCTGATAAAAGTCTTAGGCTCAACCATATCTTTCCATTCTGCTCTCTCAACCATACATCCATACCCAGATATTAATGTTTATAAACTTTTTGCATTGAAAAATTTGTAGAATGTATCATATGTAGTCATCTCAGAATACTAAAAAAATCAAAAAGATTAAATCAGTAGTTCCGACTCAAATACCAAGAATTCTCTGTTCTTGGAAAAAATAACAACAACAATGGGTTCAAACACGGATTTTTCTTTAGGAAAAATCCTATTCCGAAAGGAAATTTCCACACTTTGTATAGAAATTCC
>JBDRFR010000017.1:0-2233 GCA_043818675.1 Nanobdellota archaeon | reverse complement strand
AATAACAGAAGCAATGAATAAAAATAGAGAGCAATATACTCTGGAAAAATTTTCAACGCTTCTTAAGAATTGTTCAAATCTGCATCCCAATCAGATTGAAACCGAAATAATTAATTCTATAAAAGAATTTCAAGGTAAAACGCCGCAGCATGATGATATTACGCTGGTTTTAGTTAAGGTAAATGAATCATAAAATTAGCCCGCCATCCTTCAACAATTATCATATGGCTTTTTCTTAATCTTACTCTTAATCATAATCATAATCATAATCATAATCATAATCATAATCATAATCCTGGTCCTAATCATGGTCAAAGCCCACTTTCTTAAGTTGTTGCTGCTAATATCATATTAACGATGGTAGGATTTGAAATAGTTGTAAACAATGGCTATTTTAACGTTACTAACATGAAAAAATCTATTTATATAAATAAATTATTTGTAACTTTAGCCAACTCAAACAAATTTTCTAACCAATTAATTGGAGGTAATTATGAAAAAACTTTTATTTGTTTTATTATTTCTGTTTGGAGTATCTTCTTTGTTCGCACAGCTTACAACTGAGGCATTTTTCAACAGAAGTGTGCTGGATCAAAATGATTCAGAACGTCCTTGGGCTAAGGGTGGAATTAGATCAGTACATATTGGTGGTGATTTGGATGGTGATGGAAAAGTTGAGATAATCGCCACGGACTATTCTAATGGTGGAAGAGTTCATGTTTTAGAATATGTTGACGATGAAACACTAGAACTGGTTTGGTCCTCACCTGTTGATTTAACAAGAGTAAATGCAAGTACTCCCCGTTGGGTGCAAACTGGTGATTTAGATGGGGATGGAAATATGGAAATTATCTTTCCATTAGGACCAAGATTTACAGGCGGAATTCAAGTTTATGAATACCAAGGTACGGATAATGATTATGGCACATCTACCATTATAGATTTTCCGGCTGATATTCATACTGGTAATGGTCATGGAGCCTATAGGATGGATAGGGAACGTGGAACAGTCGCAGATTTTGATGGTGATGGTCAAAGTGAGTTAATTCTTACTAATGCAGATAATAATGTATACATTCTCTCTATATTTGGCGATGCACCAGGATTTGCCCAATGGGAAGTTGAAGGTGGAACTGTAGCGAATAATACTGGTTCATTATATGGAACTATTGCTCAATGGCATTCAGTTCCTGCAGATATTGATGGTGATGGTAGTCTTGAAATTGTAAATCACAATTGGAATTTTTTTGGCTTCAGTTCAATTGACCCAACCGGTCCAAACACATATACCTATCCGACTGAACCCAATACAGGTGGGGGAGTTGCAGGACCTGCTTATATGGAATTTTTAAGAGGAGAAGATACAGACGGAGTGGGGTTCATGGGAGTTGCTGTAGCTGATGTTGATGGTGATGGGAAAGATGAAATTGCGAGCGTAGTTTACCCTGATTACAGCCTTTCTATTTTAAGTCAGCCTACAGGCGCTAATGGAGTTTACATATGGGATGATCCAGCAAAGCTATCGAGAATCAAAATGAGATGGGACCTAAGTGTTACTGGTGATAGTATAGCACAGTTTTGGGGATGTTATGCTGCGGACTTGAACAATAACGGTCGTGATGAGATACTAGTTGGTGGATTTTATGGGGAAAATGTTGTTGCAGTAGAATACAATGGTACTGGAGATATTCTTGATGGAAATAATTATGATGTGAAGTATTACTTTGGCGGTGAAAATAAAGCCGATACTGATTGGGAAGAAATAATCATAAGTGATTCTGTGGGTATTATTGATACGTTCTATTCACTTAACGCTTGGGTTAGCCCGGGAGTGATGAAAATGACTTCTGGAGACTTGATAGGTAATGACAGTGTCGATGAACTTGTTGTTTGTTATCAATCTGGTTCTTATTCGGGTTCTCCTGTTTATGATTCAACAAATGTAGTTCGAAGAACGTGGAATGGTACTTCGTGGGACGAAACTGAAGCAAAGGTTTTTAATGAACGTAACATTCAGATTAGAGTTCTTCAATATAGCGGTGGTACTGGCGTTATAAGAACTTTGAATATTGCAACTCCCAATGATTATGTTTTGGAACAGAATTATCCGAATCCGTTTAATCCAACAACTTCAATTAGATTTTCACTTCCAATTAGTAAAGCAATCTCGATTGTTGTTTATGATATGCTCGGAAATGAAGTTAAAACTTTGATTGACAACGAAGAATTCAGC
>JBDRFR010000016.1:0-34730 GCA_043818675.1 Nanobdellota archaeon | reverse complement strand
ACTGTCGACAAAATGCTACTAAACATACATGCAAGCGATTTAACCAAAGTTTAATGGTTTTTTGACTTAAACCATTAAAGACGACAAAAAGCGCCTTAAATCGAAGATTAGGAAATTGTGTTGAGGTTTATCAAAGCGTTCCAGTGCCTTCACAGCACAAGTTTTATAAATAATGGTAATTTTTTGTCCTTACGGTGATTTGAATACTGAATATTGCCGTACTTGGGAGCACAAGCGGGACAGATTTGCAGGCAGTAATAGATGGTATTGAATCCGGCAAATTAAAAAATGTCAAGATTTCTTTAATAGTAAGCAATAAGAAAGACGCATACATATTAGAAAGAGGTAAAAAGCACGGCGTAGAATCAATTTTTATTGACCCGACAGGTAAAAAGAGAGAACAGTATGATAGGGAAATTGATAGGCTGCTAGTCGAAGCTAATGTTAAACTTGTTGTTCTGATAGGTTATATGAAACTTATGTCAGCGTGGTTTGTGAATAAATGGAAAAATAAAGTGATGAACATTCATCCAAGCTTATTACCTATGTTTGCTGGTGGGATGGATAAAAATGTCCATCAGGAGATTCTCCTTTATGGATGTAAAGTTACAGGGTGTAGTTTAATATTTATTGATGAAGGCGCTGATACAGGACCAATTATCCTACAGAAAGCTGCCGAAATCATCGAAGGAGAAACCGTAGACAGTTTAAAAGACAAAGTGCAAAAAGCAGAACAAGAGATTATATTAAAAGGTATTGAACTTTACAGGGATGATAAACTTAAAGTTGAAGGACGAATCGTTAGGTTGAAATGAAAAATATTGTGATATTTATTTTATGGGCTTCAGTTGTCATGGCCGGAGCGTTATTTATCAACGGGATAATCAATTTATTTTTACGGAGATTGAATAGAAGCATACATTGCAATAGAGACATTGGCAGGTATGATAAGAATATGCTTCATATTGATACAAAATTCGTGTTTTGTGATAAGGTAGGTTTTTTGTATTATGCTTTGCAGGAAACTATAATAGGATAATTAGGGTGAGATACAAATGATGAAAAGAGCTTTGTTATCAGTGTCTGATAAAACTGGGATAGTAGAGTTTGCAAAACAGTTAGCAGAGATGGGGATAGAGATATTATCAACAGGAGGCACTGCTAAGATATTAAAGGATAATAATATTTCTGTAATAGACGTTTTCGATTATACAGGATATCCTGAGCTGATGAACGGAAGGGTTAAAACCCTGCATCCTAAAATCCATGGTGGAATCCTTGCGCTGCGTTCAAAAAAAGAACATAAAAAACAAGCAGAAGAGCAAGGAATTGAGTACATTGATATGGTGGTTGTCAACCTATACCCGTTTGAATCGACAATTGTAAAAGAAAAGGTCAGCTGTGAAGAAGTCCTGGAAAATATTGACGTAGGCGGACCATCAATGATCAGGTCTGCAGCTAAAAATCATAAGTCAGTTGCTGTTGTGGTTGAACCTAATGATTATAAATTAATAATTGAGCAATTAAAAAATAATAAGAAAATCAGTCAGGAATTGTCAAGAGAGTTGGCAGTGAAAGCATTCAAACATACTGCTCGTTATGATACGATAATAGGAGAATATCTATGTGAATGTTCAAAGAAAAAAATATTTCCGCAAATTTTGAATTTGACGTTTGAAAAAATTCGTGACATGAGGCATGGTGAAAATCCGCATCAAATGGCTGCACTGTACAAAAAACCGTTTTTGAATGAGACGGGGATTGTTAATGCCAAAATCCTGATTGAAGGTAAAGAGATATCATATAATAATATTCTTGACAGCGATTCAGCATTTGAACTGGTAAAAGATTTCTCTGAACCAACAGTTGCTGTCATTAAACATTGCAACCCATGCGGTGTTGCATCCCGTAAGACCATTGAAAAGGCGTTTTATGATTCATACAATGTTGATCCAATGTCAGCTTTTGGCTGTGTGATAGCTATGAACAGAACATGCACTCTCAAACTTGCAGAAATGACAAAGGGCAAGTATATAGAAGTATTGATAGCGCCAAAATTTGAAAATGAAGCTATTAATTTCTTAAAAGAAAATAAAAAGAAGATCAGAGTTTTAGAAACAGGGCCTATCACAAAATCAGAAGAGGGGTTAAGTATTAGAGATGTAACAGGCGGACTTCTTGTACAAACAAAAGAATGGCCGGATATTAATAAAACCAAATTGAATATTGTGACAAAAAGAAAGCCTACAGCTTTGGAATTGGATGACCTTAAATTTGCTTTTATTGTTAATAAGCATACAAAATCAAACTCAGTCGTATTCTGCAAGAATAAGACAGCGTATGGGCTTGGTGTAGGACAAATGTCAAGAGTTGATGCGTCAATTATTGCTAAAAGAAAATCAGACGGTAGAACTGAAGGCGGAGTGATGTCGTCAGATGCATTCTTCCCGTTTAGAGATGCTGTGGATGCTGCCTCAGAAGCAGGAATAAAGGCAATAATTCAAACTGGCGGATCAATACGCGATAAGGAAGTCATTGAAGCTGCTGATGAGCATGGTATGGCAATGGTTTTTTCTGGTGTGAGGCTGTTTAAGCATTGATAATAGGATCATGGACTTTTTGCAATCAAAAGCTTTTTATAAACGTTAAAATTGCTAATTTTAATGACAAAAACAAACCCGCATGAAAATGCTCAACAAGTTATCAATCAGGCAGCTGATATTCTTAAATTGGAATCATGGATACGACAGGCTTTGCTTGTCACACATAGAGAACTGCATGTAACCTTTCCAATCGAAATGGACGATGGCACTATCAAAATATTTAATGGATATAGAGTACAGCATAATCATATGATGGGTCCATTCAAAGGTGGAATACGATATCATTGGGATGTTAATTTGGATGAAGTTAGAGCGCTTGCCACCTGGATGACAATAAAATGCTCAGTGGTGGATTTGCCCTTAGGTGGCGGAAAAGGCGGTGTAGTGTGCAATCCGAAGGATATGTCTGAAGCTGAGCTTGAACGAATGACAAAAGGATTTGTAAGAAGGATAGCGCCTATAATCGGGCCAACTATCGATATTCCTGCGCCTGATGTTTATACCAACGCTAAAGTTATGGGATGGATAGTTGACGAGTACAGCAAATGCACCAATCAAAAAACATTAGGAGTTGTTACAGGAAAACCACTTGACAAAGGAGGATCTGAAGGCAGGGAAGAAGCAACAGCTAAAGGAGGATTATTTGTTTTGGAAAAAGCAATGGAAGAAGAGTATATTACCGGCATGGATACACTTAAGGATAAAAGAATTGTTATACAGGGATTCGGCAATGCAGGATCAATTTTTGCCAAGTTTGTGTATAAAAAAGGAGCAAAAGTTATCGCTGTATCAGATTCTAAAGGAGCAGTCTACAACAAAAACGGAATTAATATTGACCAAATGATCGAACATAAGAAAAAAAATGGGTGTGTTTCTGACTTTTCGGGAAGTTCTAATATGACAAATGAAGAAATTCTGGAACTTGAATGTGATATACTAGTTCCTGCAGCGCTTGAAAATGTGATAACTATGGAAAACGCTGAGAGAATCAAAGCAAAGGTGGTACTTGAACTTGCAAACGGGCCTGTTACTACAAGCGCTGATAATATCCTTTCAAAAAAAGGCATAATTGTAATGCCTGATGTACTTGTCAATGCAGGTGGAGTTACTGTCTCATATTTTGAATGGAAACAAAATATGGCAAATGAAAAATGGTCGAAAAAGGAAGTTAACGATAAATTAAAGGAAATAATGGAAAAAAATACAATTTTGGTTTTGGAAACCGTAAAAAAGTATAATGTGGCACCGAGACTGGGAGCGTATATATTATCAATTTCCAGAATAGCAAAAAAAGCCAAGATTGAACTTGAGGAAGACCATTATAAGTGTTATGAAAAGTATATGTAATATTGGTATAAATCTAACCCACTTTTAGATTTACGTAATAGATAATAACAGTAAAAATAATAAACACTAGGTTCATTTAAACTATATAACAAAATAGTTAATAATGCTACAAAAACTTTATAAACTATTTCTGAAAACTTTATACGTATGATTATAGAACCATCAAACAGGATAAAAAGCATAGGAAGCTATGCGTTTGCAGATGTTGATAATGAGGTTAATAAATTAAAAGAGTTAGGTATAACACCAATAGATTTTGGAGTCGGCGACCCTAAAGAGCCAACGCCCGGAAACATCAGGAATTACTGCAAAAGGGCAATAGACAAAAGAAAAGATTCAGGCTACCCAAGCTATATAGGAACACAAGATTTCAGGGAAACTATCGCCAGCTGGTCAAAGAACAGGTTTAATGTTGAGTTGGATCCAGACACAGAAATAACCTCAACAATCGGAGCTAAAGAAGGGGTGTTTAATTTTCATGAAGGCATCATTAATCCTGGCGATTATGTGATAATACCAAACCCGGGATATCCACCGTATGAACGAGGCACACTGTTTTCTGAAGGTAAGGCGTATTTTTACCCGCTAACTAAAGAAAACAATTTTCTGCCTGACCTTGAAAAAATTCCAGCAGATATTAAAAAAAAGGCTAAACTTATGTGGATTAATTATCCAAACAATCCGACAGGCGCGATGATCTCAAAAGAAAAAATGAAAGAGATTATTGATTTTGGGAAAGATAACAATATTATCATAGGGTCTGATGAGTGCTACACAGAACTCTATTTTGATGAAAAACCAATATCAATCATGGAATTGACAAAGGAAAATGTTTTTATCGTCCAGAGTTTATCAAAACGGTCAGCAATGACAACATACAGAATCGGGTGGCTTGCAGGTGACCAAAGAATTGTTGACATTTTCAAAAAAGTTAAGACTAACATAGATTCAGGGACACCAACATTTATCCAGGATGCAGCAGCAGCAGCGCTTCTTGACGAAACGCATGTTGAACAGTTTAGATCGGAATATAAAAAAAAGCGAGATATAATAGTGGATGCTCTGACTTATATCGGTTTACCAGACTGTACACCAAAGGCAGGAATTTATATCTGGCAAAAAATTTTTGAGGGTATGACATCTGTGGATTTTGCAAAAAAACTCCTAAGCAAAGATACAGCGATTGTAACGACTCCGGGCGCATGGATTTCAAAAGAAGTGGAAGGAATTAACCCTGGCGAAGAATACGTAAGGTTTGCGCTGGTTCCAACAATTGCTGACTGTAAAGAAGCTGCTGAAAAGATTAGAAGACTCAAAAATAACTAAGCGACCGTTCTTTTAGATATTTAATAATATTTTGATTATGATATAGCATTATATTAATTTTTGAGTCAATACCGCTAAGCTTTTCAAACATAGTCCCCAAATCAAGATCATTAATAGTAGAAGTGTTCTTATAAATATCGTTAACAACGTTTAAAAAGTCACGGCCGTAATAGATTTCTGCAACAACATCATCATAAATGTACATACCGGTAAGACCGCCAACTTTGGCGCCCAGCTTTATATCAACGCCATACTTTTCAAAAGCTGATTTTGTCCAGATATCCAGTGGCGAGTTGCCATAACATAGAATCTTTAAATTGACATTGCATTCTTTTAACTGTTTTATATAAGATAGCATTTTTGCAGGCTGCAATAAATAATTATAACAATGATAAACAACCCAAATTACAGTACCACCATGATTTTTATGAAAGATTAACAAATGCTGCTTTTCAATTTTTCTTAAAAATTTATGCATATCCTGAATATCTTTAAATTCAAACGGATTTGAGCAGGAATTTATCAGCCCGGAAGTTTTATTAATATGATGGCGCAACTTGTCAGAAAAATCTAAAATACTATTTATCCAGTCACCGGATAATACATAATCCTGATTATGCTTTAAAATTATACCTTCTTCCTGTAATTGCCTAATCGCCTTATAGATGGAATGATAGCCAAAAGGCCGATCATAACTAGACTTGATCTTTTGATTCACAGAACTAAGACTAATGCCGTCCTCGTTTAATAAAGACTCTATTATAACCTCTTTTGTAGTTCTTTTCATTTTAACATGGTAGATAAAGAAAGTTATACGGGATAAGAACTGGTTTTTAAACTTTATTGAAAACAATTTTACCATACAGTAAAACTGTTTTTAAGTGGGATTTATAAAGGAGTTATATAATTTATAAAGATTATATAAAATATATAAAATGGTTCAGAAAAAACATACAATCGTGGCACTAATGACATTATTGTTAGTCTCAGGAACAACGTATTACGGGGCGATTGCAAAGGACTATGTTAATGATAGTGAAAAGATGGATAATTCTAATGATAGGAATATAGGTGATATAATGGCTGATATGCAAATTGATCAATTAATAATAGAAGTTGATGATATGGATATTACCCTCATGGCTGAAATATTATCTGTTTATGAAGAAAATATGGTGAATATGAATAATGTTGAGCTCGAGATTGATGGATTCAGCGGTATGATTGAAGTAAAAAGTGAGATCATCATGTTAAAAGGGTCGTTTATTAGAATGTTCAATGATAATTTTAACATAGATGCAATGGAAAGCGCAGAAATAATAATTAAAAACGGTAACATTGAATCTAACTGGAATAACGTCCCTAGGATAAGTACGCAGGCAATCGGAAATTTAAACTTTGATAATGCAATTTTTAATCTAAAGGATAATCAGATTGAACTGGAAAATTTTGAAGGATTAGTCAAAATCTCAAATTTCCCAAACAAACTAAATTTGTCAGGATCTGTCGAATCATTAAACATAATCGATACAAATTATGAAATAACAATAAAATGAAGAAGCGAATCATTATACTCACACTGATGATAACTGTCCTAGCTGTTAGCGCTACAACCTATTCAATCATCCAGCCTGTTGAAAAAAAAACACTATTCGAGTTTGTGTATGCGCCACTTAAAGGGTTCAATGTCACTAACTGCAGCTTTTATTATCCGCTTGATCGGTTCATTGAGAATTTTTTCCCTGAAAACGGGCTTGTACAGGCTATAACAAAACCATTTCATATTATAACTGGGAAAGAACACGTTGCGTTAAATTGTACCAATGTAAATATAACTAATTCGTCGCATATTGTTTATGAATATATAAAAGTTAAAAGAGGTGAATCAAATGAGATTAAAACATGTGTTCATCCCGGTCCTTGATGTGTGCAACCTATTGCCCTTCACACTTAAGGCAACAGATGATCAGCAACCTGCAAAAAATGAATTGATGGAATTTGTAAAAAAACTGGAAAATAATTATGAAGAAACCATCTACCATATTGAGAAAGATATAATCAAAACAGAAAATTATGAAAAATTCATTTTTGAGAATGGTGGATTCATGGAGATAATGATCGAAGCGCCGGTTGTTATGACTGCTCATTTTTCTGATATGAAAAAGGCAAAAAAATATAAAAATGCGCTAATCAAAACGTTAAAAATGATAATTCCACATAACCAGCTAACAACTATGTTTATGAATTCGATAGAGATTAAGCATAAGTCAAGCGATGATCTCAATATAGAGAAATGGACAAAAATTAAACAAGTGGAACAGCCGTACAAAAACGGTCTGTTAACATTTTTTAGAAAACATATGCCCACTAAATAGCAGACAAGATATGTTGCATGCTATAAACCATTATAGAGTAGAGTAAAAAAACAGGACATTTACCGTAAATAGGAAATATTTAAATAAGTCAGTTGAATCATTTGAATTATGGAAGAACTATTTTGGGCTGACAGGATAGCGGATAAGATAATCAATCGAACAGACTTTACATATACAGATGGGAAGATTATAAAACCTAGAATATACACAGTCAAAACTTCAGCATCGTTGTCAGGAGTCTTGCATATTGGAAGATTGTCAGATACTATAAGAGGATGCACTGTTTATCAGGCGTTAAAGGATAATTCTGTAAAAGCAAAAATTGTATGGATAGCTGAAGATATGGATCCTTTTAGAAAGGTGCCTGGTGGCATCCATAAATCGTTTGAAAAATACCTAGGATTACCAGTGACAGACGTACCTGACCCAGAAGACTGCCATGAAAGTTATGCTGAACATTTCAAAGCAAAATATTTTGAAGTTCTGGATAAATTTACGACCGTAAAAATGGAAAAGTACTCAATGAGGGAAGAGTACCTAAAAGGGTCGTTTAAAAAATATGTAAAAAAGATAATTGAAAATAGTGAGTTAATAATAAAAATTCAGAATAAATACAGAAAGGAACCTGTAAAACAATGGTTCCCGTGGAAACCAATATGTGACAACTGCGGTAAGATCGCAACCACAAAAGTAATCGATTTAGTAGATGATAAAGTTATGTATAAATGCAAAGATTACGAATTTGAAAAATCAAAAGCTATAGGCTGCGGGCACCAGGGTGTAAATGACCCTGCAAAAGGCAATGGAAAGCTTATGTGGAAAAGTGAATGGGCAGTTGGATGGGCGCATTGGCAGATAATCGCTGAAGGGGCAGGAAAAGAATACCAGGTTCCAGGCTCGGCTTTCTGGATTAATGCAGAAATTGCTGAGAAAATACTGAAATATCCTGCGCCTGAGCCAATTTTTTATGAGCATATTATGATTGATGACAAGAAAATGTCTGCGTCGGTCGGTAATGTTGTGTACCCATCAGAATGGCTGGAAGTTGCATCGGCGAACCTTCTAAGGTTTTTTTATAATAAAAGACTTATGAAAACCAGGAGCTTTTCCTGGAAAGACCTGCCGGTATTTTACGATGATTTTGACCAGCATGCAAAAGTCTATCACGGAGAAGTCACAATCGAAAATGAAAAAGAATTGAAGCATATGAAAAGGTTGTATGAGATTAGTGTCCCAAAAAAAGATAAGCCTATCGTGATGACATTTTCGCATGCAGCTATCATAGCGCAGATATTTGAAGCTGAAGATGATATGATAAACAGCATTAAAAAAACCGGACATTACAAAAGGTCGCAGCATACAGAAATCATTGACAGAATTCTAAAAGCCAAAGTATGGGTTGAGAAATATGCGCCTGAGTCTGATAAATTTACTATACAGGATAAAGTCCCCGATGGAATAGAGCTAAATGATTCACAAAAAAAAGCGTTGCAAGATGTTGCGCTATTACTAAAACAAAAAGACTGGGATGAAAAAGAGCTTTTTAACGAATTTTATACAATACTAAAAAATAATAATTTAAAGCCGCAGGAGTTCTTTAAAGCAGGGTATTTGGTTTTGCTAAATAAAGAAAGAGGGCCAAAACTTGCTTCATTTATTATAACGCTTGGAAGGGAAAGAGTTATTAAGCTGTTTGGAAGTGTTTGATTGTTATCATTCTAACACAATGTTTTTAAATGATACACCTATTTGTAAACAGATTTTGTGAGGTGGAATAATGATAGTAATGAAATTTGGCGGAAGCAGTGTTAAAGATGCTAAGAGAATAATAAATACTGCTGAGATTATTAAATCCAGATTATCTGATGATCCAGTGGTCGTAGTATCTGCGCTTGGCGGAATCACGGATATGTTAATAGAGGCGTCTGAAAACGCATTTTCCGGAAAAGACAGTTCATCAATATTAAAGCAAATCAAAGAAAGGCATGTGTCAACATTAAAAGACCTGGGGCTGGATGAGACACTTGTAGATAAGGAGCTAAAAGAATTCACAGAATTAATCCAAAGGATAGCTTCTGTTAAAGAGGTTACAACAGAGACAATGGACCATGTTCAAAGTTTTGGGGAACGAATGTCAGCCAAACTAGTGGCTGGACATTTAAACAAGATAGGAATAATAGCAGAAGCGCACAACGCCTATGATGTGGGATTTGTTTCAAACGATGATTATGGCAATGCTGAGCCGATAAAAGAAACAGAAGAACAACTAAGGCAGCACCTGTCAAATAAAAAAGCACTGCCTGTAATAACAGGGTTCATAGCCAAAAACAAAGCAGGCAAAATTACCACGCTTGGAAGAGGCGGGTCGGATTATACAGCTGCAATTGTAGGAACTGCCTTAAATGTCAGCGAGATCCAGATATGGACAGATGTTAACGGGATCATGACAACTGATCCAAGGATTGTTAACACTGCAAAAACAATATCCGAGATCAGCTTTAACGAGGCATCAGAACTTGCTTTTTTTGGCGCAAAGGTGCTGCATCCAAAAACAATAATACCAGCAATTGAAAAAAATATCCCGGTTAGAGTACTTAACACGTACGAACCTACTAACAAAGGCACTGTTATCGTAAAAGAGGCAAAAAAGCAGGCTGTGAAAGGCATTGCATGCAAAAGAGGTAATATTTTGATGAATATTACGTCACAACGAATGGTGAATGCGCACGGATTTCTTGCAAGATTATTTTCAGTTTTTAAAAAGTACGGGAAAAGCGTGGATATGATAGCAACCTCAGAAGTAAGCGTATCATTAACAATAGATAGTGACAGATATTTGGACGAAATCACAAAAGAACTCAAAAAAACAGCAGAGGTTACAATAGCAAAAAATAAATCAATCATCTGCGTTGTTGGAAATGGGATGCAGGATTCTAGAGGAGTAATCGGAAGAGTGCTCCAGACATTATCAGACCTGAGAATTGAGATGGTGTCAGCAGGCGCTTCAGAAATAAATATTAGCTTAATAGTAGACGATAAAGATGCAGACACTGCATTAAAAAAACTGCATGCAGAGTATTTTGAATAATTATGGCAATATTAGAAGAAGAAAAAAGGTTATTTAAAAGAAAGATACTGTTTCTTTTAGTTATAGGGATGAATGAAATAATGATCCATTATTTTAAAGACCGGTCTGTTTTTGGCTATACAGTCAATATTATTGGAAACAGCATAAGGATAATTATTGGCGTTTTAATAGTTTTGTCAATTTTGCATTATATTAAGGAAAAAGCAATAAAAGTGGAAATTAACTGAACATTTAATATGCAATTAAGACACTACGCTAAGTTCATACCCAAGGAAACTTAACACAGTCCCCTTCCATTACGTTATAATCGGCTTTGCCGTTAATTACAAAGGTTTTAATTTTGTTTTCTTTTAGAATTTTTTTTGCAGCCTGAAATGTATTTCCGGTCCTGCTTACATCGTCAACTAACAGAATTTTCTTATTTTTTATTTTTGTAAATTTTTTAGTTAATTTGGGCTTTAGATATTTAATATTATGATTAGCATCCCTAAGATTTAACCATAAGATTTCCATATCAATATCTAAGATGTTTCTGATCAAAGATGCAGGAATAATGCCGCCCTTGCCAATCGCAACTATCAAATCAAACTTAGCAAACTTTATAGATTTAAGTTCTCTGAGTAAATGGTTAAAATTTAATTTTTTCATCTGAAAAAATTCTGAATATGCTTAAAGGTATATTTTGCCAAAACTGACAGAATAACATCGCTAACAAATAAAGCCACAATAATACCTGCCACAGCGGATACAGGCATGTGAATAAGATATACGTCAGTCAGCCATAACCATGGTAGCTGAATAAAATATGCAGTAATGACAGCAAATAAGATGTTCCATTTTAATTTTACAAAATATCCAAAAAAAAAGCCCAACAAAATGTTTCCAATTATAATGTAAGGATTATGCAAAGCAATTGCTGAGTATATTGAACCCAAAGCACCTGAAATTGCGCCTGCGTACGGACCGTAAATAAGCGCTGCCAAAAATATCAAATACTGGAATAGATGGACCCTAACACCAAAGATAGTAGTGTGGTATATACTAAGAATGTTTGGAAATATTAATAGAAAGATAAGCAGGGATGCCTGCTTCCAATTAAAATTAAATTTCGTTTTGAAGATCATGTAATGTCCTCTATCCTAATAACAACTACTTTTTCTTTTATTACGTCAAGCTTGTTAATCTCTTTAACAGCCTTCATCAGATTTTCTTCAACTGATTCCTGCGTTGTCATAATGACTGGCACAATATCCTTGTCAACTTCTTTTTGTTGAACTGCTGCAATACTAATATTATTGTCACCAAGAATTTTTGCTATTTTTGCAAGAACTCCTGGCTTTTCTTTTACCTGGCAGCGCAAATAGTACCGGGATTTAATACTGTCAATATTTTTAGCTTTTTTGTCTTGAAAATAATAGTGGTCAACCTTGCCTCTGGCAATATCGATTATATCACCAATGACTACTGTTGCTGTTGGCAGCTGACCTGCGCCTTTGCCGTATAGCATCCCCTTTGTAATATTTTCGCCCTTTAGATAAATGGCGTTTAACTCGTTACTTACAGAGGAAAGTTCGTGGCTTTTTGGAATCATAGTAGGATGAACCCTAAGTTCAATCTCTCCGTTTTCATCCTTTGCAATAGCAAGAAGCTTAATTTTATACCCAAGCTCGTCTGCATAATCAATGTCATTCTTATTAATTTTTGTAATGCCCCATGTAAAAATGTTATCGTCAATTTTTGCATTGAATGCAAATGCTGATAAAATGACAATCTTTTGAGCAGCATCTTTACCTTCAACATCAAAAGCCGGATCAGCTTCTGCAAAACCCTGATCCTGAGCATTTTTTAATGCTTCTTCGTAAGACATACCTGCTTGCATTTTTGTCAGGATGAGGTTTGTTGTGCCGTTAAGAATTCCGTAAATCTGTTTAATCCTATCAGCTGCATAACTTTCTTTTATAGCTTTTAATATTGGGATACAACCGCCAACAGCTGCTTCAAAGGCTACATTAACATTATTTTTTTCTGCCACTGCAAAAATCTCTTCGCCATATTTTGCGATCACTGCTTTATTTGCTGTTACAACATGCTTTCCTTTTCTTAGCGCTTTAAGAATAATATCTTTGGCTGGGTTATAGCCGCCTATTAACTCAACTATCACGCTAATATCATCGTCATTAATCAGATCTTCATAATTTTTTGTTAATTGACTGTCTTTCAAACCTAGTTTTTTTGCGGCTTCAAGATTAAGATCGCAAACTTTTTTTAAAATAATTTTAATACCTGTGCGTTTTTCTATTAAATCAGTGTTTCTACTTAGAATTTTGACTACACCGGCACCGATGGTCCCAATACCTACAAGTCCAATATTAAATTCCATTTTAGTAACTAAATTTTGCCAGTGTTTAATAAATTTTTGTTATTTTGCGTACAAAACCGAATCGTAAAAAGGTTTATAAATAGATACATAAATCTAAACTGATAAATGTAAAATCTTTTCTAAGATTTATAACAAACAAAATGGCTGAAAAAATTGGAGATATCCCGCTATGGGTTAAGGATGAACGAGGACTAAGACAAGAACCCCTAATATCCATTGTTAGGTCCTATGCAGATTTTGGTTACGTTAGTTATGAATATTTACCCTGTCCTGGAACTGTACAGAAATATCTGGGAAAGATCAATTCTGATCAGTGGAAACTTGCCTGGATAGTAAAAAAACAGGTTGAAAAAGCTTATGATGGTTTTAAAAGGATTGCAGTAGATACGTATGATAAACAAATTGATTTTTATAGATTGTTACATGAAGTAACAATGGGAAAAAGGTTTGCTTTGTCAACGAAAGATGCGTTTAATAAGTTATCTGAGTCAGATCCTTACAGTATAAAACCTGAAAATAGTGTTACAAGATCGGTTGCATATCATCAGGAACAAGTTGGATCAGTTGTATCTATCGATGCAGAACAAGTCAGATATTTGGGAGAGAATATTGGTCATGAATTAGTCCACGAAATGAGGCTTATTATGAATCCAAATCAGTATAGGGCTGAAGATAATGTTGTTGCTGAGCTTTACCCTATTATGGTTGAGGAGCATAATAGGATTTTAGGAGATTATGAGTCGAACCCGCATCGTAAATCTCAACAAATTATTAGAGAATTGGATACAACATTGCTTCAAGGTGCAACTTTGGAAGAAAAGTGGACTGCACTTGAAGATCTTACGCTCCAAAGCGAAATTTTAGCTCATGTTCAAATGCATATTAAACATGTGAAACAGGGAAAACGAGCAGGAATAAATCAACAAAGTAAACTACACACTCCGGCAACTATACAGCGAATGTTATAATCATAACAGAATATTTATAAATGTACATTTTGTTCTGGTAATATATAAAATATAATAGGTGAGATACTATGAAAAAAATAAAATGTGGAATCCTTGCAGGAACTGGAATGGTTGGCCAGAAATATATAATGTTACTTGAAAATCACCCATGGTTTGAAATTAGTTATATCACTGCATCTGAACGTTCGGCTGGGAAAAAGTACAGTGAAGCTGTATCTGGTAGATGGCATATGCCAAGTGATATACCAGAAAATGTTAAAGATATTATGGTAGAAAAGATGGATACTGTTTCAAAAGTAAAAGAAAATTGTGATTTTGTGTTCTCAGCGTTAGGTTCTGGGCCTGCAAAAGAATGGGAAGAGAGATATGCAGAAGCTGGAATTAAGGTAGTATCTAATGCTTCAGCGCACAGACATACACCAGATGTGCCAATGTTAATACCTGAAATTAATCCTGAGCATCTAGATATAATACAAAAACAACAGAAAAATCGCGGCTGGAAAGAAGGTTTTATAGTTGTAAAACCTAACTGCTCACTGCAAAGTTATATGACACCATTATTCGCGCTGCATAAAAAATTCAAAATTAAAAAAGCAATAATTACAACACTTCAATCAGTATCAGGCGCTGGACACCCGGGTGTCAGTTCGTTTGATATACTTGACAATATTGTACCTTATATAGGTGGAGAAGAAGAAAAGTCAGAAAGGGAACCCCAAAAGATTCTTGGGAAAATTGAAGGTAATAAGATTACATATAATGAAAGTTTTCAGATAAGCGCGCATTGTAATAGGGTTCCAACAATTGATGGACATATGGCATGTATATCAGTTGAGTTTGAAAAAAAGCCTACGGTAGATGAGATTCTCAATACATGGAAAGAATTTAAAGGTGTTCCTCAGGAGCTTGACCTTCCAATGGCGCCAAAACAACCAATAATCTACAGAGAAGAACCTGACAGACCGCAAACAAGGCTTGATCGTGATTCAGATAAAGGAATGGCATGTGTCTGCGGAAGATTAAGAGATTGTAATATATTCCATTATAGATTCACTGCGCTATCGCACAATACTATTAGAGGTGCAGCAGGTGGTGGAATACTAAATGCAGAACTTCTATACAAGAAAGGATTTATTAATTGATTTAATAAAAAAAATAAAAAAAATATTTAAGGTACTTTAACAATCAGACTGCCTGATGTTGTTTTTGTAAACGCATCTGTGTCAGTCACTGTTAAACTAATGTCGCCTTGAATCTTTGCCCCAGACGCTGCTAGATCATCACATGCTCCAACTAAAGTATCTGCTGTAAATGATACTGTTGCTGAACCGTCTGCTGCAATGTTAACATCTGCTGCTGGCGCGCACTGATTAGTTCCATCCCCAATGTAGGATGCGGTTGTTATTGTTAGCTGTTCGTTTAATGCGTTTTTAATCTTTAGGTCAATTTGACCGGCAGATGCGCCCCATTTATCACAAAACAAACCACTACCTGTTGTAATAATACATTTCTCAGGCAGAATGTCTGTTGGCTTAATGAAGTACATTAACGCACCAATTGCTATCAAGACAACCAAAATAGCCCAACCATAAGTCATTAAAAACTCCATGGCTGCTTGTGCTTTCTTCACCTATATCACCTCTTATTATTTATAGTAGGAATATAAAAGCCTACTTACCTCTGTTTCTGGGATAACTAATATATAAATCTTTTGTTTTTTATATACTAGTATACTAATTTGTGAACTGCTAGAATAAGTTAGTTATACCAAAAATCATTCTTCATAAGATAAGCTTTCAACTTCATACACGGCAAGATGGTCAAAATCCAACCTGAACCAACTCGGAGTAAAATTTATGCGATAGTCACCGTTGCCGTCACTGTTCCAATAATGGTAATCAACTACACTTGAGCTAGTGTCAACCTGAAGCCCCTGGTCATTAAGCTTTTTTAAATTGACCAAACTTTCAATGCCAAATTCTGATGACGTGAAATTACCTTCAAGCCTCTGTAAAAAACTTGGCCCGTCAGTGCTGCTTGTATAATAAGATCTTTGCAGATGTGTAACCAAATTTGATACATTCCAACCGCCATTATAATAAGTGTAATTATCCTCAAAGGGTGTAATATTAATGGTGTTGGTGGTTCTACCTAAACTGCTAACAATATAAACCGGATCCTCAAAATCAATTATACTGATCCGTGACTCAATATACTCATCACGTTTCCATGATGCAATGCCTGTAATGTCAGATATTTCAAATGTCAGATTGGCTGCTGCAATAACATTCCAGGAATCCCGCTGAAATAATCGGATATCCCGAATTGTAATATTTGCCTGGATGTTAAAGCTGGCTGATTCAGACTTAATCTTATCAATCCAATTCCTAAAAGTTGATGCTGCCATGATTGAATAATTCCTGCCATAAATCGTGCCGTCTAATAATGCTTCTATGAAAAGACCGCCACTGTCGTTAACATATTTGCCGTTTGAGATTATATACTGTTCCATAGCCAGCAATGACCTGTATGAGGAAATGTATAAGCCTCTTTGAGTGTCTCGCTGCAGGTCTTTTATAAAATCGTTCATGGAATCGATTCGCATTTCAGTTGGTATCATAGAAGAACTTAGCCTTTGATATTGAGGTAATAAATAGATAAATGTAAATATCGCTAGAAAAATGATAGTCATTAGAGTAAAATACATACTT
Source organism: Nanobdellota archaeon (assembly GCA_043818675.1). GTDB lineage: Archaea > Nanobdellota > Nanobdellia > Woesearchaeales > DATDXC01 > JBDRFR01. Next base: position 17,932 of record JBDRFR010000016.1, on the reverse strand, counting down.
TTCTTATTCATTGCCATACCCTAATCTCAAAAACTGTTGGGCCCCACATATAAGGAATTTTACCTATTGAATAAGTGTCAACCTGCAGGTCTTCAGGGCCAAACTTCACAAACAGCTTACCGTCCGAATCTATATCCAGCTGCTCAAAAAGGCGGCATACTGAATTATCAATCGCGTCATCAGCATAATCAATGTTACATATTACCTCTTCAGTAAAATCGCACTTTTTTGGACCTATATATTTGGAAGGAATAGTAATAGTAGCATTAGTGTCATCCTCAAACTTTATGGTCCACGTACAGCCGTCTGCTTTTTCAAACACGCCTGTATAATTGACATCAATATCTATTCCAACCGTATAGATAATCCGGTCATAGAGAGAACCGCCTGTTGAATTTAGCGGATTAACACCAGTACTGATCCGAATATCATTTTCACCTTCTTTTACTAAATATCCAGGAATATGTACTATATATGGGTCGCCCAGCATATGATAGTCCCAACCGTAGCTGGACAGATTAAAAATGGATATCCAATTATCATTATAATTAATTGACGCTCTGTCTGTCCATTTATCTCCAGAATACGACGTGATTTTTGCATCGTAAAGGACTACGCTGTCAGGAACATAAAACATGCCTTCAGAGATATTATTGTCTAGTCTTGGAGATTCTATTGTTAATGGTAAGCGACCATATTCGTAGGAATTAATTAAAGGCGTATAATTAAAACTGATATAAGAATCAGGGTATAGATTAGTGGATATATTGCCCTTGATATCTATTGTCTGTGCTGAGTATTGTGCCTGTATTATATCTGAAGCAATTATACTGTAAAGGTCACCCAATTCGCCAACATCACTATAATAATAATCACCGTTCCCGCAGTCTGCAATATCCTGAAGAACACCCTCATCCACGTCTGTCCCAAAGCCTACAGAATGGACAGATATACCATAATTATTATAAGCATCGCACGCTGCCTGAATAGCATCATTATCAGCATTGCCAGTTCCTTGTTCTGAACATTCCACATTAGCCTGGCCGTCTGTCATTACGATCATAACTTTTATCCTATCTTCAAATGTGCAATCATCAGCACAACCATCATCATTTCTTGGGGTGCAGACACCGCCAACCGTTTCGCAGTCTGCATCAGCTGTACAGGCAGTGGAATCATCACCTGTACAGATGCCGCCATTATCACACTCTTCACCGCCTGCACTCCAGACAAACCCATCCATGCAGGTAGCGTTTAAACAGGCGTTTATACAATTATCTGAATTATTGGAATTCCCGTCATCACATTCTTCGCCTTCATCAACAATAGCATCACCGCAGGTTAAAGGGCCAGAAAGGTAAGTAATTACAAGAAGAGGCCCATTACTGGATTCCCCGTCGTATGATTCCGCAGTCCTTTTACCTGTCCCATCAACGATGATTGCTATTGAATTGCCATTAACCCAGCCGGGCCTGTCAATAACCTCCTGGATTATTGAAGAAAGATCAGGTGTTTTATGCTTCTGGCTTACCGTGCCCCATGCAGGAACATTAGCCCAGTTTACTGTTGCATTGGTTTTTTCCCTACTGGAAATATCACCATCAGAGCCGCTAAATGTGGATGCATCATCTGTAGCTTGCGCAGAAAAGGTAAGAGTGGTTGCACCGGAGCTAGTTTCGTCTGTTTCAAATTCTATATAAGCACCTTGAATTGTTGCACGCTTTGGCACGTAAATATCCATAAAGCGCATTCCAACTTCCTGATTTCCACCATCGTATATCAATTCCAAATCGCTGCTGCTTAGACTAATATCGCCGTTTGATAACAATTCTTCAGAATCATCAGTGCTTTGCGCGACCCTTGAAGACAGTAAAGTCATAGGGCCTGAACTATAAGTCACAACAAGCAGAGGCGCATTAGCTGATTCACCATTATAAGATTCAGCAGTCCTTTTACCTGTTCCATTGACAATAATTGCGATGGAGTTGCTCATCCACCAGCCTGCCCGATCAATTACCTCTTGTATTATGGGAGATAAGTCTGGTGTCTGATGCTTCTCGCTTACTGTATCCCAAACCGGAACATTAACCCATGTAACAGTTGAATTCGTTTTCACCCTGTCAGAAATATCGCCATAAGAACTGGTAAATGTTGAGGCATCATCAGCTGCTTGCGCAAAAAAGCTGAGGGTGGTCGCACCGGAACCGGTTTCGTCTGTTTCAAATTCGATATATGCCCCTGTAATAGTTGCACCAACTGGAATATCCATATTCTGGAACCGCAACCCGATTTTCTGCCCACCTGAATCCTCAACCAGCTCAAGATCTGAACTTGTAAGGCTCATCCGGCCGTCGGATAGACGCTCTTCTGCATCATCGTTGTCAGTAGCAATCCTGGACTGCGCTGTTCCGCCAGAAGAGCCGCCTGTTGCAGAAGAATCAGATTGCCTAAAAGCAGCTATTGCGCGATTTATACCGCAGCAGATACAAGTGCCTCCGCCAGTAGAATAATCATCAAGTTTGTTATTTAAAGATTCAGCATCATCCGACAGTTCATGAAACCACTCGCTTCTGGCGGTATCATCATAACCGACAAGCCCTACCCTGTTCTTAGTAACATTTAAGATTGCATTCACAAGTATCCGGTTAGATTCTATTGCCTGACCCACTTTTGGCGGTGTACCCCAGCTCATGCTGCCTGAAAGGTCTGTTACAGAATAAACATCTGCAAAATTTGTAAGAGTTTCGTAAGACACGTTTCTTAACCCCAGGCGAAGAGGGATAGTCTTATCGCTAATCTCTGAATAATTCAGGTTTAAGACTAATTCATCGTTAGAGATGTTCACTTTTTTTTCACCGGTTTGGGGATAATCAAATACGGTTCTTCCGCCAACCTTAAGAAACATTTCATAGTCACTTTTATAATGCAGATAAATCTTCATCGAATTAATTATACCAGGCACATAAAAAGAGGAATACAGGTTAATAATACCTTCTATGCCCGGAAAGTCATAAGTTTGAGTGAAGCTGTCATCATATCCTACCAGTTCAGAAGTGCTGTAGGTCACTTTAATATAACCGCCACCAATATATTTATCATCGCCTTTGAAAGATAACAAAAGGGAATTAATACCTGGTTGAAAATTTGCATGGTATTGGCCGGGAATTTCCCAGGTTTTAACATCAACTCCAAGCGAAGGGCTATAATTACCCGACAAATTTCCATTGATATACAAATCAAATTCTGACCCGGCAGAAAGTTCCATATAAGCTGACTGGATTGACAGAAAACTGTTTGGAAGCTCTAGTATTTTTGTGATATTGCCGTCGCCTTCATACCCGCCAAAATACGCATAAGAAGAGCTTGTCCGTTCGTCGATATTAGAAAGAATAGCCCTTGAACTTAATCCTTCAACCACACGGTCTTTTTCAAGACCGGATACCAACTGCTTTGAAGAAATTAATTGTTTGGCATTATTAGGAGTTGAATTGAACAATGGATAGTCGTATCCTTCAACCCATACGCCTATGCCATAACGATCAGGCACCAAGTCTGAGATGGTCAAGTTCAATAACTCATTTGCTTTATCAAACTCGCCTTCCACCTGGAACCTTAACACCTGTTCAAGGATGGTCACATTATAATCTGTGATATTAGTATTGTTTAGAAAATTCTTGACACTGGCTTCCTTAATTTCACCAATTTTTAATGTTGATAAGATCTGGACAATATCTGAAGAATAGTATACTGGTTGTGTCGACGATTCTTTCACAATAAAAAAAACTGACCCTACTGCCACAACCGACAAAATAAGTATCACTGCAATAAATGCATCTATACTAAAAAACACGCCTTTTTTCACCATACCTGCACCACTACTTTTATTATGTTGCTGTCATGAACTAAAAAACGCACAACCTGTATCAAATTGGAAACTGATTCATTATTAGAGTTTTTCCCAATAGAAGATATCCCGGAAATTTCATATGGGACATCGTCCTTACTAAAAAAAGAAACATTATAATCGCTTCCGGTAGATAATAATTTTCTGCTGTTTGTATAATCCAATGATACAATCTGTGAGAATTCCGATACCTTACTATCAAGCAGATTTACGCCGCCGTCTGTCAGGCCAATTAATGTTACATCATCCAAGCTCCAATTTGCAGGATAACCAGTGGAGGTTAAATAACTGGAAATTAATCTTGCTTCCATAATAATGTCATCAACATTATGCTTGTCAGAATCAACAGTATTAATTGTATATTTGTAAAAAAAGATTAAGGCGCCAGTAAATATAAGAAGGCCTACAATAAGATCCAAACCCCAAATTTGAGACTTTTTAGTTAAGATAGATGATGCCATTTGTTTTGTTGATCTTGTTTATGCCTTTTGTGATTTTACCTGTAATGTTTGGAATAATCCGGAAATGATCATGGTTGTCTGTTTTAATGATCACTTTGTTCTGATTAAGGGAGATAGTATAATTAGATGCACTTAATAACTGGGGAAGGTAGAATTCCCTGGAATAACCATCCAATACACGGGCGGCAAGGTTTAATTCTTTCTGGACTTTTGTGACAATGTCTTCACCTACAAGCGCATCTTTTTTTTTATTAATTTTTGCGGTATTATAAGATACGCTGCTAAGGACTATCAAAAAAATGAACAATAAAAGACCGGCGAGTAAAATGAACTCCATCGCTGACTGAGCTTTTAAGTGGAATTTATCCATACGTATCCCTCTTTAGCTTCTATTGTAATAAGATGATAACCATATGATTTTGAGAGATTACCCTGTAAATTTACTGCGGATTTATAGGTGATGTCTGAATCACCAGAATGAGTAGATACCTGAAAAAGTATCCTATCCGGGCCAACAGTTGCAGATTTTATTCCATTGGGCATGAAAACTTTTAAAGTTGTCCTGGATGGCTCACCAAAATAGTACATTGATTCAGCTAAGCCCACAATCTCCCTTGAGATCTGATAAACCTGGTTTGCGCCGACTGTATCTTCAACCTGGTTTGAATAATAATAAGAGATCACGACAAGCGATAACGCGATAAGTGTGGTAACACCTACCAAAAACATGTATTCGGTTGCAACCTGGCCTTTTATACTACTACTTAGCTCTGGAACGGTTTTTCACCTCCTTTTTTGTGACTCATTCTGTTCATTAGAGACAATCATATTTAAACTTAATTATATTGAAAGACAACTGTTTTATTCACTATTAAAAGATTAATACACATCTTTAAAAAAAAAAATGATATTTAGAGCTATTAGGTGGTTTAAAGTATAAAATTTATCTAGGTGAAAGAGTGGTTATTAAAAAGGCTAAAGAAAAATCGGATAATGGATCAGGAAAAATCTCTAAAAATAAAATTATTAAGAATCCATCAACTCATAAGCATACATTTTCAATAATAATAGTTGTTGTGACACTGATAGTAATTACTGCTTATGTGTTCAGAAAGGAAATATTTGGCAATGTTCCAATATACCCTTTTTTTGGAATTTTGGCGCTTGTTTGCATAATTTTAGTTCATAGAATAATAGTGCATTTTGCTAAAAAAGAGAATAAACCGCCAGTGAAAAATAACAAAGCAGTGAAAAATAAAGAGACGGCTGAGAAAAATACAACGAATACACAATTAGATATTAAAATAAACAAGAAAACAATTGGTTCGGTGATTTTGTTCTTATTTTCGGTTGCGCTAATGGGAGTTGCCTATATTTATAAAAATAAAATTGCTATGTTGGCTTCAGTTACTATCATAGTAATATTCGTGATTAAGCATAAATTATCAAAAAGTCTAAAGATGGATAGCAAAAAAATCCATAAGAACAAAGCAACGGTTGTTTCTGAACTGCCAAAAGATTATAAAGTTGAAATTGGAATACATGAAACAGAACTGGATGCAATCTGTAAAATTGTTGAACAAAAGGAAAGAATCAAACTGTCAGCTATTGCAAAATTTTATGGAGTTGACAATAAGAAAGTTGAGGAATGGGTTAAAATACTGGAAGAACATAAATTGGTTGAGATGTATTATCCAGTTATCGGAAAACCTGAACTTAGAAAATGCAAGAAATAGAAAGATATGAGGTTGAAGCCGACGGTGTGAAAGAGTTTATCACAATTATGGGAGGGAAAGGACTTACGACCAGCTACAATCTTATCGTTCCGGAAGTAAGCAAGCCAACACTTGCGTTAATCGATGAAATTAAGCATGAACTGATTACAGAAGTAAAAGTAAGCGCTGCTGAGATACTTGACCCAAAAATAATGGATTCATTAAAAATTAAATTTACCGATAAGGCTAATGAATTAATAAAAATTAAACTGCCGTCCATAAAAGACGAAAACAGGCAATTCTTGGTTGGAACTTTACTGCATGAAATGCTGGGGTTTGGAAAGGTTGAATTTTTACTTAACGACGGATATTTGGAAGAGGTGATTATTAATTCTGCATCGGAGCCTATAAGGGTGTACCACAAAAAATATGGCTGGCTGTTGACAAATATAACAATTGACACAGAACATCAAATACAAAATTTTTCAAATGTTATAGCCAGAAGAATTGGAAGGCAGATTACCGTATTAAACCCGCTACTGGATGCCCATCTTGTGACAGGTGACAGAGCTAATGCTGTGCTGTACCCAATATCAAATAAAGGGCATACAATAACGATAAGAAAATTTGCAAGAGATCCATGGACAGTGACAGATTTTATTGCGAATCAAACTTCAGATGTTAACACATTTTCTTTAATCTGGCTTGCTATACAGTATGAAATGAATGTCTTAATCAGCGGGGGAACCGGGTCAGGGAAAACCTCGTTTCTAAACGTTTGTATGCCGTTTATGCCGCCAAATCAAAGAATTATCAGTATGGAAGATACAAGGGAACTGCAATTGCCAAAATTTTTGTACTGGTGCCCGCTTACAACAAGACAAGCAAATCCCGAAGGAAAAGGAGAAGTGACAATGCTTGATCTACTTATAAATTCGCTGAGGATGCGACCCGATAGGATAATACTTGGTGAAATCAGAAGAGCCCAAGAAGCTGAAGTACTATTTGAAGCAATGCACACCGGACATAGTGTTTACGCAACAATTCACGCTGATTCAATACATGAAACTATCCAACGCTTAACAAACCCGCCAATTGAGGTTCCGCCTAATCTTCTCGGCGCTGTGAACTTAAATGTCGTGATGTTCAGAGACAGGCGGCGAGGCATCAGAAGAACTTTCCAAGTGGGAGAGTTTATCCCGGGTGAAGAGTCTGGCAACATAGTTATAAAGCCTAACGTAATGTACAGATGGAAAGCTTCAAACGATACAGTGGTGCAACATTCCCAGGCCCAAAGAATATTTGAAGATTTAAGCAGGCATACAGGGCTAAACGACACTGAAATAGCAAAAGACCTGGAATCTAAGAAAAAAATACTGAACTATTTGGTAAAAAATAAGCTCAGGTCGCTTAACGAAGTGGGAGCAATGATTAATAAGTACTATCTTGATCCTGATTTTGTAATAAACATTGTCAGCAATAACCAAAAACCAGACAAAATATTAAAAGCGTAGAGGTAAAATTTATGTTTAAGCTGCCTTATTCATTATTGCCATTCAGAACACTAAAACAGATATCCCATAATTTTCGGGGTGTGGGAGAATATGCGCAACATGCGTTCCCATCACTGGATCTTAGCCTAAAACAGGCGAAACTTAAAATTTCTGCCAAAGAATACCTAAGTATTTGTTTTGTGTCAAACATGATGCTTTTTGCGTTCTTTGGATCAATGATAACAGCCATACTTTTTTTTGCAGGAGTTGATAATCCATATGTGCCAGGCCTTTTTGTAAGTTTACTAGTGGTATTTTTTGCATTTTTTCAGCAAGCTGCATACCCTAAGATATTTGTAAATAAAAGAGTTAAGGATATTGAAAGAAACCTTCTTGCAGCGCTTCAAAATATCCTTATTCAATTAAAATCAGGAATACCTTTGTTTGATATCCTTGTAAACATTTCTAAAGGCGGCTATGGCGGAGTATCAGAAGAGTTTATGATAGTTGTAAAGCAAATTAACGCAGGAAAACCACAGACAGAAACACTTGAAGAGATGGTGGCAGAAAATCCTTCCATATTTTTTCGCAGAAGCATATGGCACATAATAAACGGCATCAAGTCAGGTGCTAACATGGCACTAGTGATAACAGAAATTATGGACCTATTATCAGAAGAGCGAGTCCTGCAGATTCAAAAATACGGAGGACAATTAAACCCGCTTGCAATGTTTTATATGCTTGTGGTAGTGATAGGACCATCCATAGGCATGACATTCTTAATAATGTTGTCATCATTTGTATCATTATCAGAATTTGCAACTAAGCTTGTTTTCTGGAGTTTATACGGCATGGTATTCTTTTTTCAATTAATGTTTATGGGTATTATAAAGTCAAAACGGCCAAATTTATTAGGAGATTAAAAAAATGTATAGATTCTTTGCAGCGTTTTATCCAAAGAAATTAAGGGGAAAATACGTACAATTACTTAGATTTTCAAACATCAAAATAAACCCTGACAGGTTTGTTGGATTTTTAATAGCGTTTGGCCTTTTATTATCATTTGTTGTTGTGTTTTATTCATCATTTGCGCTGAAACTGCCAGTAGTTGTATCATTCATTGGATTTTTTGTGCTGTTTGAAGTTATTGTTTATTTTTGGCTGCTTTTGCGCGCTGATTCTAAAGCCAAATTTGTGGAACAGATACTTCCGGATTTGCTGCAACTTATGGCATCAAACCTGCGAGCTGGCTTGACAACTGATAAGGCGCTGCTTTTGTCTGCAAGGCCGGAATTTGGATTTTTTAGAGAAGAGATTAACAAAGTAGGAAAAAAAGTTACAATGGGAAGTGAGATTAGCGACGCTTTGGTAGAAATGAGCATAAATATTAAATCAGAGAAATTGAGCAAAACTGTTGAATTGATAGTGTCAGGTCTTAGCTCAGGAGGCGAATTAGCGTCACTCCTTGAACAGACTGCGCATAATTTACGGAAAGAAGGGATCATTGACAGCAGGATTAGAGCAAATGTTATGATGTATGTCATACTAATTTTTGCCGCAGTTTGTTTTGGTTCGCCAGTGCTTTTTGGGTTAAGCACGTTTCTTGTGGAAGTTATGACAACAATGCTTGGAACAATCCAGCTTCCAGACAGCTCATCTACATCATTACCGATCAGTTTTTCAGAAGTCACTATCGATCCGGCATTTGTTGTGCAGTTCTCTGTGGTTTTTTTAATAACATCTTCAATTTTAGGGTCATTGATCCTTGGACTGATTTCAAAAGGAAAAGAAAGGGAAGGAATAAGGTATGTCCCAATAGTGATAGCTGTAAGCCTTGCAGTATTTTTTATCGCAAGAATAGTTATATCAAGCCTGCTTGGAGGGCTGTTTGGGTTTTAGACAGCTCATTAATTATATGCTTTTTTTAGGCCAGATTATTTTCATGGATTACGTAGATGGAAAAAATCACCTTATAATTTCTTTGAATTTGTATAAATGCTTATGCTATATGTTCAAATTTGCTAAATACCAAGCAAACAAAAGAGATTTTGACACGATTATTAATGTTAGGATTAAATAAAGCGAAAATCCTGAAATTTGCTATCCCAATTGGAGCAGAGCTTAGGGGTATTACGCGAATTTCCGAGCCGGATTTTCGGTCATTACAATTTGAAATATCCGATGCAAGCATCGGGGTATTAAACCCAAATTGTAATAAATTATAAAGAACCTACCTTTCATTAAAATCCAAAACAGGGATCCTGCCGCCTTCTGTTGCTATAAACTTCCCGTTTTTGAAAGAAAATGTAAAAACATTAGTGTTTGATTTTGTTGCGCGCATTTTTCTAACTATTATTTCCCGCTGGACAATGCGATCGTATCTTGCAAGTGAAAGAGCTATCACTGAATCTGCAAGATAATCTTCAATACCGTACTCACCGTATGACTCCTCGTTTAAGCAATCCTCAAGTATTAAGTAAGAAGTAAGTTTTTGAACCCGCAAAAATTCGAAAATGTTAAATAATGTTTCCCTTGGCTTTTTGATATCAGAGATCGCATATATTGCATTTAGTGAATCAAGAACGAAATAGTCATATTTAAGAGTTTTTGCAAGAGTCCCTATCATATTAGTGATGAGTGTAATCAGATCACCATATTTACTGGCCCTTACAATTTTTTGCCGGATAGATGGAATATCAAGAAAGATTATAGTGCCTTTGCTTTTTTGCGCCTTGTTTATTGGTTCCATCTTTGTTGAGTCAGTACGAACAAGCGCAATGTTGATTTTTGAGAGATCCATGCCAAGATTGTTTAAATGCTGCGCCAAATTATCAAAAGACTGCTCAATTGAAACGTAAAAGGAACTTTTACCCTTTAACGCTTCGTTATAGATTATGTTAAATATCACAGAAGACTTCATAGTGCCTGATACGCCGCGAACCAAGTTTACAAATCCTTTTGGAACGCCGCCTTCAATTTCTTCGTCAATTCCATCGATATAAGTTGGAATTCTCTCGATTTTTTGCGCCATTAAATCAATTATTTAGAATATATCTTTAAATACCTTTCTATTTTTTGTAATCGTTTAGCTTTATCCCAATAATTCTAAGTATATTCTAGAGTACCGAAATCTTTATTTACTAGTGTAGCTACATTGTAGCTACATGAGAAAAGCAATAAAACTGAATATGGAAGGATATGAAGTTGTAGAGAAAACAGCTAAGTACAGTGGCAATGGAGCACAGATATATGTACCTAAGCATTGGGCTAATAAAAAAGTCAAGGTGGTCCTTGTAGAATGAATCAGGATGAGAAGGATAAGCGAATTAAAGAACTTGAAGAAGCTCTAGGTAAAGAAAAGAGAGCTCATGAAAAAACAAAAAAAGAATTCGAAGAATTCAAAGCCAAACATGCAATTACTGTAGATAATCTAAAAAAAGCTATGAATATCAAAGCAAATTCTAAGAAAAAGCCCAAATCAGCAGGGGCTAAAAAAGGTCACACAGCTTACACAAGACACATACCTGAAAGAATTGATTATGTCAAAGCCCATATTCCAAAGAGATGTTCCGATTGTAATACAAGATTAGTAGGTAAGCCTAATAAAAAAAGATCCAGGTATGTTACTGAGATCAAATTAATTACTAAAGCTAAGACAACAAGACACGACATTTACACAAGACGTTGCCCGAAATGTAAAAAATATGTTGAAGGTAAAGTTACTGAAGCTTTACCCCATGCTAATCTAGGCATTAAACTTATGCTCCTTATAATGTACCTTAAGCTTGGCTTAAGAATTCCATGTGAGAAGATTTGTGACCTTCTCTTAACACAGTATGGTATTAAACTGAGCAAAGGAGGAGTTGTAGGTGTCTTAAAACAATTAGCCAGGGAGTTTGGAGACTATTACATACATCTTGAAAATATTATCAAAATAGCAAGAGTAAAGCATACAGATTCTACATCATGGCGTATTGCAGGAAAGAATTATTTCGCATGGGTCTTTATAGCATGTGGTGTTGTATTATATAAAATCAGGAAACGGAACAATTCCAAAGTTCCGCTGACGGTTTTTGGGAAAAAGCAAAAAGGAAAAATCTTGGTTATAGATAGATATTCTGCCTTAAGGGCATTGGCAGAAAAGGCAGGATTTTTATTGCAGTTATGCTGGTCCCATATTCTGGATGATTCGAAGCAGTTAGCAAAAAACTTTGGAGCAGAAGGAAGGTATGTTCATAAAAAACTCAAAATGATTTTTGAGTTGGCGAAAGGATTGGATCATGAGGGGACACTTGAACATGTTGAGCAGTTAAAAGGTGAAATACTTCAGCTTTCATTAAGACACTACAAGCATTTGACAGTATGGAAGTTTGTAAAGAACTTGTATTATCGTGATGTCGATAATCTTTTTAGGTTTGTAATTGATCCCGTTGTTGATCCAACAAATAATATAAGCGAAAGGGAGTTAAGAGCATTAGTGATTATTAGAAAAATCTCTTTCGGCTCTGGAAGTCCAAGAGGAGCTAATGCTACAGCAATGTTATTATCAATAATCCAAACATTGAGACTGAATAAGAGAAATGTGCTTGTAGGATTACAAAAGATATTAAATAATCAGATAACAAGCTAAACGATTACTATTTTTTTACGCCTAAAAAATTTAGCGGTTAGCAATAAGCTAGCAAGAAAAACAGGATACGCCCTTTGGACATGAGCAACAAAAGGTTTAAATAGTAACAAAATAAGAAAAAAATACTGATGAAAAATAATAGAGTTAGCACGGGAATTAGAGGGCTTGACCCGTTAATTGGTGGAGGAGTTAAAGAACATACTGTTAATTTGGTAGCAGGTGGCCCAGGCAGCTGTAAATCAATATTTGCAGTACAGTTTATACTTGAGGGAATTAAAAAAGGCGAAGCAGGTATATATGTAACGTTTGAAGAAACAAAAAAAAAGTTTTATGAAGACTTGTTAAGTTTTGGATGGGATCTTGAAAAACATGAAAAAGCCGGACTTTTTGCGTTTCTGGAATATACGCCAGAACAGGTAAAAAATATCCTGACAGAAGGCGGAGGCATTGTTGAATCAGTTATCGAAAAGATCAAGGCTAAGCGGCTTGTTATTGATTCAATCACATCTTTTACATTATTATATGAAGATGAACTCACAAAAAAAGAGGCAGCGCTCGCGCTCTTTGCATTAATAAATAAATGGGGCTGCACAGCAATTTTAACTTCTCAGGATCAGTCCAGTGAAGATCATGTTATTTCAGCAGCGCTGGAATTTGAAGTTGACGGCATTATATTGATATATCATGTGAAAAGGAAAGGCATTAGAAAAAGAGCAATAGAGGTTCTGAAAATGAGGGGAACCAGAACGCCTGAAAAAACCTACCCGCTGGAAATAGACAGTAATGGGCTTAAAATTAATACAAGTAGAGTAGAGGTGTTTTAGCATTGATAAAAGTAAATGAATTCATGATTAAAGATGTGATCACTGAAAAGAGCAGCAGTAATGTGTTTGATGCTGCTGAACTTATGATCAAAAGCGGCGTAAGCTGCCTTGTAATATTGCAGAATAAAAAACCTATCGGGCTCCTTACAGAAAGAAGCATCATAAGAAATATTCTTCTTAAAGGGAAAAATCCAAAAAAGATTAAAACTAATCAAGCTATGCATCAAATTGATACTGTAAATTCTGATACAGGTTTTTTTTCGCTTGTAAACTTTATGAGGAAAAAAAACCTGCGAAGAGTGGTTGTAGTTGATAAGAATAACCTTGTGGGAATTGTCACTGAAACAGATGTTGTTAATACTTCAAGAAAACTGCAAAAAAGCCTTGAAACTGATAAAAAGAAAAGATCAAAAGAAATTCTTGAGAGGCTTGCAGATGCTTCGCACGGAGTCAGAAAAACGGATTCAGGCTATGAAGGATTTGATAGAGTTTTTGGCAAAGGAATACCATACGGTAAAAATATTCTGCTGGAAGGTCCGCCAGGATGCGGCAAAAGCATAATTTGCTTTACTTATCTAAAAACCGGACTTGAACAAAATAATAAAGTGTTATACATATGCATGAATGATATTGATAAAGATATTAAAGAAATTTTTCAGTCTATGGGGATTAATGTCGATAAATATCAAAAACGCGGTGATTTTGATATTATTAACCTTTATGATGAAGTCATAGGAGTACCTGAAAGGATTTATAACGAAGAAGAGAAGCTTCTTGTTAAAGATTTTAGTCTGATTAGGAAGAGAATCTTAGAAATTACGAAAAATTCAAAAGTGCCTGTAAGGTGTGTTGTAAATGTTATTTCACAATCACTTGTGATGCATTCTGCAAGAACAGTCTACAAATTTGCGCTGATGCTCAATGAGCTTTTAAAACAGAATGAAAGCACCACCTTTTATTTAATTCATAAAGGCGACGAAAATAACGAACAGATTATACCGCTGGAAGAAATCATGGACGGCGTCCTGGAATTTTCAATTAAAGAAGGAAAGGCAGGAGTTCAGAGAACTATTAAAGTTAAGAAAATGCAACCGGAATTTATGTCGCTCCCGCAATGGTTTTCATATGAATTTGATAAAAAAAGGGAACTGCATACTAAGCGGCTGCAACTTTAAACCTGTTTTTAGAAAACCTTATATACAAAAGCCTTCAGTTGCTGCATAAGGGGAAAATAGCAATGGCAAAATTTGTGAAATATAAGGGGAAGATCATAGTCGGATTAACTGAGAAGATAGTAATATTTGGTAAGGATAAGAGGGTGTTTACAGCCAAAGTTGATACAGGCGCAACTAAAAGCAGTATAGATTCAAGGCTTGCTGCAAGAATGCAGCTTGGGCCGGTAATTAAAACTAAACTTGTGAAATCTGCGCATGGTAACCGGCTAAGGCCTGTGATAGAAGCTGAGGTTATGATAGCTGAAAAAAAGATCAAGACTGAATTCACTTTGGCAGATAGGATTCATATGAAATACAGGATATTAATCGGACAAAATATATTAAAACACGGATTTATTGTCGATGTTTCAAAGAAAAAATGAAAGCGGCGCTTATATCGTTAAATAGTACCAGTTCGCAGATGGTAGCAAAAGCAATGCAAAAATATTTCAAAGAATACGACCATCTGGACATTAGAAAAGTTGAGGTCAATTTAAGCGGAAAAGATCTGGAAATTTTGTACGAAGGTGAACCGTTTGGCAAGTACGACTGCATATATTCACGTGGCTCGTTTCGTTATGCGCCGATGCTTAGATGCTTAACAAAAGCCACATGGCAGGAAAGTTATATGCCAATCAGAGCAGAAACGTTTTCTATAGGGCATGATAAAATCCTAACTCATCTGGTCCTTCAACAATTTAAGATTCCAATGCCAAAAACTTATTTAACAAGTTCTGCTGCGGCTGCAAAAAAGATCCTTGAAAAAATTAGTTACCCTATCATAATGAAATTCCCATCAGGAACCGGTGGGAAAGGAGTGATGTTTGCCGAATCGTTTGCTGCGGCATCGTCTATGATGGATGCTTTAGAAACACTGCGCCAGCCGTTCCTTCTTCAGGAGTATATTGAAACTGGAAGTATAGACATAAGGGCAATTGTCATCGGCGGAAAGGTTGCTGCTTCAATGAAAAGAATCGCTGTTAAAGGCGAAAAAAGAAGCAATATTCATGCAGGCGGACTGGGAGAAGCTGTTCAACTGGACAGTTACTCAAAAAAAATCGCAATCGATGTTGCTGCAGCTATAGGTGCAGACATTTGCGCTGTGGACATGCTTGAATCGCCAAAAGGCCCGCTTGTAATAGAGGTTAACTTAAGCCCTGGATTACAAGGGATTACTAAAGCTACAAAACTAGACGTTGCTGACAAAATGGCCAAGCATCTGTATACGCGAACAAAAATGTTTGTAGAAAGCGGGAAAAAACAAAGTACTGAGCAGATTATAAACGAATTGAACATTGAAAAACACGGACCGACACAAAATATACTGACAAACCTGGATTTTAGAGCTAATAGAATACTGCTGCCTAAAATTGTAACTGATATTACAGGATTTAACGAAAAAGAGGAATTGTTAATTAAAGCAAAGAAAGGAAAGGTTGAAATTGGGAAATATAAGATTAGTGAGAAGTAACTACCAATAGATAACAAAAAGATTTATAAAATGCAGCTATTTCTTAATTATTTATGAGTAACCAAAGATATGTTGATTTATCAGTAGACCAAAAAGCGGTAGCAAGAGAAAATATTTGTATTGCAAATTTGTGCGGTGTTACGCAGGAAGAGATTAGTACTGATTTTGGGGTAAGTGAGTCTACTATCTATAATATAAAAAAAAACAGGAACCCATACAAAACTGGTCTTAAACGTGATAACATATCAGATTTGGAGGTCGCTTTTTATTCTCAACACAAGAATTTAAATGCAACATATCTGTATTTAGTATTCAACAGTCAAAATCTGAGAGATATACAATTAGTCGACAGGAAACTCCACAAACCTGCTTATAATAGTGTGAATAGGTATATTTTTCAACCGCGAATAAATGATGTTATAGAACAAACACAGCTTGAAGAAGTCTTAAAAGCTGGAAAAAAGAAAGGGGGTAGAAAATTTTTAGAAATAATCTCAAAAGATGATGATACAGCTGCAGAAGCCCTTGTAAAAGAGTTTGTATATAAAAGATTAATTGAAGCGTATAGTAAATCAAAAATAGATTTTAGAAAGGTCTTTGGATTGATAATACAGGATATACGTTATTGCTATTTTAATGGATTGATACTTAATAATATGGATGCCGCATCTCAATTAGTAGAAAACATTAAAAAAGATTAGGAGTGAGGATTAAATAAAAAAATTATTTGAATAAAAACTCACTTCTTAGAATGATTGTCTGACTTCTCTTTGGTCCGACAGAAACAATACAAACTGGAACCTTAATAATCTCTTCAAGTCTTTTTAAATATTTTTTTGCATTGTTAGGCAGATCGTCATATGAAGAGACATCTGTTAGATCATCATCCCAGCCATCCATTTCTTCATAGACTGGTTTGGCTTTTTCAAGATCATGGATATTTAATGGAAAATTATTGGTTTCCTCGCTGTTAATTTTGTAATGTGTACAAATCTTGATAGTTTTTAGTTTTGACAAGACGTCAAGCTTTGTGACAACAACTGAGCTTAACCCGTTAATTTTTATTGCATACGCTGCAGCAACAGAATCGAACCATCCTGTTCTTCTTGGCCGACCAGTAGTGGTACCGTATTCGCGACCTACCAAGCGCATGTATTTTCCCTGGGAGTATTCATCTCCATGACCTGCTTTTTCCAGAGATTCGGATAATGCTTCATCGTAATGGGATGTTATCTTGTCCCAGGTGCCTTCGTCCTTAGTTTGTTTGTCTGTACCAAGTTCTGTTGTAAAAGGCCCGCCGCCAACTCTTGTAGTATATGCTTTCATAATCCCAATAACCGTATCAATTTTTGTAGGGCCAATCCCAAGACCGGTGCAGGCGCCGCCTGCGATAGGATTTGAACTAGTAACGTAAGGATATGTGCCGTGGTCAATATCTAAAAGTGCGCCTTGAGCACCTTCTATAAGAACATTTTTTTCATTTTCAATATAGCTATTGACTATAAGGTATGTATCTTTAACAAGCGGCTTTAACTTCTTTGCTTCGGGAGTATCAAGACCAACATAATCGCCCATCCTCATACCTGTTCGCGCAATCTTGTCTTTGTAGCATGGACCAATACCTCTTCCAGTGGTGCCAACTTTGCCGCCGGTCTTTAAATCCTCATCAATATGTTTTTGTTGTATAACATGAGCACTTGAACTTATCACAAGATTCTTATCTGTTATTTTAAAACCCTTTTTTTCAAGTGCCTGAATCTCACCAATTTTTTCTTTACCATTATCAATATATCCATCTGATGCTATTACTTTTGGGTCAATCACTGTTCCGTTACCTATAAGATTTAGCTTATCCTTATGGACAATCCCTGAAGGGATTAAATGAAACTTGTAAACGTCATCGCCAATGACAACGGTATGGCCGGCATTATTCCCGCCCTGATACCTGCAGATAATATCCGCGTCACCTGTTAAGAAATCGACAATCTTACCTTTCCCTTCATCGCCCCATTGGCCTCCAACTATAACAATTGTTCTGCCCATAAAAAAAAAGAAAGCTGGAGGATATATAAAACTTTCTAGAACGCTTTGAAAAAGCCCCCCCAATTTCTTAACAATCTAACCTTCCTTTCTCGTCGAAAACGAAAGATATAAATAGTAGTTTATCGTCAATAAATGTATAATTTATAAGAGGTGATTCTGGATGGTTTTTAGAAAAAT
>JBDRFR010000015.1:0-12336 GCA_043818675.1 Nanobdellota archaeon | reverse complement strand
GAAGATGGGATAAAAAACCATTGTATTATCCTGAGTGTGATAGAAACATGGAGAAAGAATGTGCAGAATGTCTATCATACTCTAATAGGGACTCTAAAGCAACATAATTCTAGGATTTTATCATGGGCTTAGTAGTTGCGCTGGAGAGAAGCAATCAGAGCTAAACATTTGCTTACAAGAGTAGGTGATACAATATGTACCGTTGCTGAGATGCAACAAACAGATGATAGCATCACGCAAGCAATCGGATACAATGTTGCTGTTTTGGGATGGGTTGCTGCAAGTCTTGAAAAAAAATATGCACCGAAATGGGCAAAGGATAATACAGGGCACTCAACAGATCCATTAGCAGATTTAATAGCAGATTATACAACTATTCAGCAGCAAGCATCAAATTCAGGAAGCCCTGAGAATGCTTTTGCCCTTCTAAAAAAAATCTAACCAAAAATATAAATAATAGTACAGATTCATTTTTCTTATAGAGGGGTGTTTATTATGACAAATGTACTTTTGATAGGTTCGGGCGCAAGAGAGCACGCTTTAGCAGAAGCGATAGTCAATTCAAAACACAAACCAAAACTGTATTCTTATATGAGCGCTAATAATCCGGGGGTTAGCGGGATTTCTGAATCTGTAGAAATAGGTAAATATGATGCATTAGAAGAGATAAAAGCGTTTGCTTCTGCTAATGCTGTTGATTTTGCAGTGATCGGACCAGAAGCGCCTTTAGATTTTGGTGTAGTGGATGCATTAAATTCAATAGGCATCAGGTCTGTTGGACCGGTAAAACAACTTGCAAAACTTGAAACCTCAAAAGCGTTTACTAGGCTGCTGACTAAAAAGTATGATGTACCTGGTCGGCCAAAGTTTAAAGTTTTTGAGGCAGAAGATGGAATAGCTAAGTTTGTTTTAGGATTATCAGAATTTGTTGTCAAACCAGACGGGCTTACAGGCGGCAAAGGCGTGATGGTGCAGGGCGATCATTTCCAGACAAAAGAAGAGGGAGTGAAACTTGCAGAAGAGATATTAAAAGACCATCCGTCAGTTGTCATCGAGGAAAAACTGATAGGGCAGGAATTCTCATTACAGTCATTAACAGACGGAAAAAATCTGCTGGATTTTCCGCCAGTACAAGACCATAAACGAGCCTATGTGGATGATAAAGGGCCAAACACCGGCGGGATGGGGTCGTATTCTACCGGGAAATTGCTGCCTTTTTTAACAGAAGAGGATTTAGAACAAGCGCATGAAATTACTCAAAAAATGGTAGAGGCAATATATAAAGAAACAGGAATACTATACAAAGGTGTTATGTACGGAGGGTTTATCTGTACAAAAGAAGGTGTTAAACTTATTGAATATAACGCGCGGTTTGGGGATCCGGAAGCGATGAATGTACTGCCAATCCTAAAAACAGATTTTGTGGATATCTGTAAAGCTGTAATTTACGGGACTTTGGATACAATAAACGCAGAGTTCAGCGATGACGCAACAGTATGCAAGTATGCTGTCCCAAAAGGGTATCCGGACAACCCTGTGAAAGGAGAAAAAGTTAGTGTGTCTGAAGTGTCAGACAAAGCAAAAGTATACTATGCGTCTGTGGATAAAAAAGAAGATGGATTATATATGACTGGGTCAAGAGCGATAGCTTTTGTTGGAATACACCCATCTATTGAAGAAGCAGAAGTGATAGCAGAGGATGCTGTTTGTTCTGTAAAAGGGCCTGTATTTCATAGAGAAGACATCGGAACAAAAAAATTGATTGATAAACGGGTCAGGCATATGGAAAAATTAAGAGGTTAATTACCATAAGCTAACCTAAAAGAATTTTTAAGTTCATCCAATTCTCTTTTTACTTTCCATCTTTCTATTGCATATAAATGCAGCCTTTTTGTGGCGCGCAGCCACATGGCAATCTTTTTAATAAGGGTCAATGCTTCAGCCTGCTCCACAGAAGTACCATGCAAAAAACGGCGTACCATCTCAGAAACCGCTTTTTTTAGTGATTGTTCTTCAATACGTAAGTGCCGTTTACCAAGGGCTTTTACAACATTATAGTCCAGATGCAGCTGGTCAACAAGAACTGTTAATGCTTCTGACCTTTCCTTTTTCTTTTCCTGATACCTAATGCCTTCTGAATGGATCATGGCGTTAAACTTGTCAACAGCGGATACTATTGCTATTTCGATTTTGCAGTGAGGCATATCTTTATATTCAGGATGATGGTTAGAAGCGATATGTTTAATTTCATCCGGTAAATCAAGAGGATCTAAAAGTTTTTCAGTGTAATACTGATGATTCTTAATATGCTCCCATAAGGTCAGGTACGCCTGGCTGCCAAGCATTGCCATCAACTTTTTTGCTTGTGTGCGTGAAATATATTTTTTGTCAAAAACACTTAAATGGGACCGATGCTCAATTATCTCCCACATCAAAACTTTCCTGCGAAGATCTTCGCCGTCTGAATAAACAATAGGCCTATTTACTGCAATTGTATGAAGTTCATCCTTGTCAACGCCGTAGTCCAATAAGACAGCTAACATATTGACTTTCCCTACGTCGTGCAATAATGCAGCAATCCTTATATTTCTTATTTCAGTTTTACTCAGGCCCAACATTTCAGCTACAAATACACAATCTGAAGCAACATTAAAACTGTGCACTACAGTCGGCGCATCGTGTTTTGAGAGATTATGCAAAAGCTCAATCTCATCATTTTTCAGAAGCTTAAAGATATTATGCTGATTTTTACTGTCAAGATCTTTTAGAAATTCCAGCACGCCTTCATCCATAAGCACATTAATTGAGTAATTATTAATATAATTATTGTTTTTTAATTCAATAAATTTTATATAGGACTACCTGTCTACTTTTAAAGAAACAAAAGGTGATTATTATGGATGCCGAAATTAAAAAACTTAATATTAAAGCTGAACAGTATTCTAAACAATTAACAAAAGTCATTGATGAAATTAAAAAAGTCATAGTGGGCCAGCAAGAGATTCTTGAAAAGCTTGTCCTATCACTAGTCGCTGACGGGCACATTTTACTTGAAGGTGTGCCTGGGCTTGCAAAGACGTTAATGATCAAGACAATGTCTGATACATTAAACGCTCAATTTCACAGGATACAGTTCACGCCAGACTTGTTGCCCGCAGATATTATCGGCACCAAGATTTATGACCATAAAAATGGGAGTTTCTCTACAAAAAAAGGGCCGATATTTGCAAATTTTATCCTGGCTGATGAAATTAATAGGGCACCGCCAAAAGTACAATCGGCGCTTCTGGAAGCTATGCAGGAAAGGCAAATTACAATTCAGGGCGAAACGTTCCCGCTTGATAAACCGTTTTTGGTTCTAGCAACGCAAAATCCGATAGAGACTGAAGGAACTTATACTTTGCCGGAAGCGCAAGTGGACCGGTTTATGTTTAAGCTTATCATTAAATATCCTACAAAAGAGGAAGAAAAATGGATTATTCAGCGCCACACGCAGTGCAAAGAGTTCAAAATCAATAAAGTAATAAATCCCGAGGATATTATAAAAATACAAAAGTTCGCTTCACTTATCTATGCAGATGAAAAAATTGAAGATTATGTTACAAGCATAGTGGATGCAACAAGAAATCCTAAAAAGTATAATCTGGATTTTGACGGGCATATTGATTACGGCGCATCGCCAAGAGCGTCCATATGGCTCATACTTGCAGCAAAAGCGCATGCTCTTTTGCAGGGCAGAGGGTATGTTACTCCTGAAGATGTGCAAGAGATTGCGTATGATGTGTTAAGGCATAGAATAATTCTAAGCTATGAAGCTGAAGCAGAGGAACTAAGCACTGACAGTATTATCAAAAAAATACTCGAAAAAATAAAAGTCCCTTAGAATGCCAAAGCAACTTCTAAAACAGGTAAAAAAGATAGAAATTAAAACAAAACATTTAGTAGACGGACTTCTCCAGGGAGCATATCATTCTGTTTTCAAGGGAAGGGGGATTGAGTTTTCTGAAGTGAGAGAGTATGTACCAGGCGATGATATCCGAAACATCGACTGGAATGTTACAGCCAGGATGAACCAGCCTTATGTAAAAGAGTTTATTGAAGAGCGGGATTTGACAGTGTATATTGTAGTTGATGTCTCAGCGTCAAATGAGTTTGGTTCTGTGAAAAGCAAAAAACAGACTGCGATTGAACTTTGCGCATCATTAATGTTTGCAGCGCTCAGAAACAATGATAAGGCGGGATTATGCTTGTTCAGCTCAGTTGTGGAAAAATTTATACCGCCTAGAAAAGGGAAGAAGCATACATTAAGAATGATAAGGGAAATGTTGTATTATGAACCACTAAATAAGACTACAGACATTGAAGCAGCATTAAAATATTTATCGCATGTGATAAAAAAACGAAGCATCATATTTTTGATAACTGACTTTTTTGCTCCAGATAATTATGCCAAGCATCTTAAACTGCTGAAAAAAAGGCATGATATTATAGCGATAAACGTAAACGATATAAGAGAAGAGGTAATGCCTGACGTAGGCTACATTGAACTGGAAGATGAAGAGACAGGCGAACAAATACTGGTTAATACAGGGGATAAGGAGTTTCGGGAAAGGTATGTCAGATTAATAAGCCAAAAAAATGGCCAGTTAAACTCACAATTAAGAAAGCTCAAGATTGATGTAATACAGCTAAAAAGTGATGAACCCTACGAAATACCGCTCAGAAAGTTTTTTAAGACAAGGCAAAAACGCAGGTAGAAAATGGAATTTTATAACCCTTATGTTTTATGGTTTTTAGTGATAATACCGGTAATATATTATTATTATGACCTTGCACACAAAAAAAAGAAAAAGGAAGCTATAAAGTTCAGCCATCTTGCTTTTATCAAAAAAGCGATGGGCTCGAAAAAAAATAGCCACAAAGCCCATATCCTATTTTTGCTGACGCTTGCTGCAATATTGCTGATGATCATCGGCCTTGCTGACCCGCATATACCGCTTAAACAGACTAAAGAAGGGGTTAATGTGGTGCTGGTTCTTGATGATTCGGGCAGCATGCAGGCAACAGACTATCAGCCTACAAGGCTGGAGGCTGCTAAAAGGTCAGCGAGCATCCTGATAGAAAGCCTTACGCCAAAAGACCACGTAGGAATCGTCATTTTTGAAAGCGGGGCTACAACAGCATCTTATTTAACGCCGTTTAAGGATAGGGCGCTGCAGAAGCTTCAGTCAATCGCCCAAAAGGACGGAAAAACCGCTATTGGCGACGGGCTGTCGCTTGCTGTTGATATGGCAACATCGATACCAAACAAGAAAAAGGTCGTGATATTATTAAGCGACGGAGTCAGCAATGCAGGTGTTATCAGCCCTGCAGAGTCTGTGGCGTTTGCGAAGGCTAACAAGATCCAGGTATATACAGTCGGCATGGGATCAGAGGGAAAGGTAGTGCTTGGCTATGATTGGTTTGGCAATCCACAATACGCAGAGCTGGATGAAGCCACATTAATAGCTATCGCACAGGAAACAGGCGGCAAATATTTTAAGTCTGTCGATGAAAAAACTTTGGACAGCGTGTATAAAAGCATAAGCGAGGAGATAGAACGTGAAAAAGAGCCAACAAACATAAAAAATCTTTTTTTTATAGCAGCCATAATACTGCTCATTATTCAACTTTATCTGCGCTATGGGAGGTATAGAATAATACAATGAAGAAGTATTTTTTGATAGTGTTGCTTTTAGTCTATGCGCAAACCGCATTTGCCCAGGATATAATTTTTACTATCAATCAGTCAGAGTATTACTTTGCCGTTAATGAGCCCGCGACCATTATGGTAGAGATAAATAATTCTTATGATGAACGCATCACCGGCCAGCTTAGCTATACAATCAGCCAAGAGATTAACCAGGCGAACTATCATTATTCTAACACCAACTCGCAATCGCAGACTTTTGCTGTAGAGCCGGGTGTTAATCCTGCAACGTTTGGGTTTGGCACGTCGGATACGCCGATGACGCTTAGCGCCGACTTAAGTTTTGCATATTCGGATAAAGTTGTGGACATCAACAACCTTAAGATTCATTTTGTGGAATCAGAATCACAAAAACAAAACCAGGAAAACAAGCAGGAAAGCAAATCAGAAGAAGCCAAACAAAAAGAGGAGGAAGCGCTCAATCAGAAAGTCCAGGAGATGCAGGAACAGATCAACAATGCGCAAAACCAGCAGCAGAGTGTACAGAATAACCAATTGCCGCAAGACAGTTCTGCATTGAAACAGTCAATGCAAAAGCAACTGGAAGAGCAGAAAAAAACAGAAGAACAATTTCAGGAAAATCTTGCCAAAAATGAAAAGTTCCAGGAGCAACACCAGGAATTATTAGAACAAGGGTATAAGCAAAGCGACGGAAAACTTGACCCAAAAAATGAAACAACAGGAGAGTTTGAGATCAATTATGAAAAAGATGGTGAGACTGCGTCATTAAAAGGATCAATGGAAAATAATGAAATAGCAGAAATGACAAAAAAGACTTCAGAGGATGATAAACAAGTTATGGAAAAGCTTAAACAAAACCGGCAATATCAAAAATTCGATTCAGAGTTATCAAAAGAAGGGTTTAATTCCACTAAACCGATAATAGAGAAGAAAGGAAATATGACGAGTGTGGAAGTGCCGTATATAAATGAAAAAAACCAGACAGCGACAATAAAAGCAACCATTGAAAATGAGGAAATTATAGAAGTTACACTTGAAAAAGATAAATCCTATAGGTGGATATTGATAGTAATTTTAATTATGGTCCTGAGTTATTTACTTTATTTAAAATATTACAGAAAGGAAGAGACTGTTCCTAAAAAAATTACTGAAAAACCAATAAATTTCCGGAAAAATGCTATTAAAAAACTTGAAGAAGCAAAAAGGCTTTTTGGCCAGGGGAAGGAAAAAGATGCATATGGCAAGGCAGCAGAAGCAATCAGATATTATTACAGCTATAAGCTGGACATCAGGACAGAACTTACAAATTTGAAACTGGTAAAAACACTGAAAAAACAGAAGATTGAGCATGAACAAACAAAGAAATGCTTAAACCTCTGCGGTCTTGTGGAATTTGCAAAATATAAAGCTAATAAAAAGGATTTTGATGAGATCATCTTATTAGGGGAAAAGATAATTAAGTAAAATTTATATATAATTGCATTCCAAAAGGAAATATGGGGGATTTTAGTGTTGCCGGATTAATATTTAGTATAATCGGTGGATTGGGACTGTTCATTTTTGGCATACGCATGATGAGTGACGGCCTGAAAAAAGTTGCAGGCGACAGAATGCGGGAGATTCTTGGACATTTAACAAACAACAGGTTTAGAGGGCTTCTCCTGGGAGTAGTCATAACATCTGTTGTGCAAAGCTCGTCAGCGACCACTGTGATGGTCGTAGGGTTTGTCAATGCCGGATTGATGACGCTTGTCCAGGTCATACCGATCATCCTTGGGGCTAATATCGGAACAACAATAACAGCCCAATTAATTGCCTTTAAGCTAACAAATTATGCCTTACCCATCATTGGAATTGGCGCCGCGCTGCATCTATTCAGCAGGAAAAAAAGCACACGCCAATTAGGTGAAGCAATATTGGGCTTTGGGATCTTGTTCCTAGGATTAAGCATCATGTCATCAGGGGTGAAGCCGCTTGGAAACAGCCAGATTATCCGGGATGCGTTTACTGGATTTAGCGGCAATATATTTTTAGGCATTGCCGTCGGAACAATTGCAACAATGATGGTGCAGAGTTCGTCAGTAACCACAGGTATTGTGCTCACTCTTGCAGGCATAGGACTTTTAGATTTAACAGGCGCGCTTTTCTTAGTAATTGGCACAAATATCGGCACGTGTATTACTGCGCTACTTGCAAGCATCGGGACAAGCATCACTGCAAAAAGAGCTGCAATATCCCATGTATTATTTAATGTGATCGGAACAATCATTACTATTGCAGCATATCCCTTATATAAGCTTTTGGTGATAAGCTCTTCACATGATCTGATGAGGCAGATTGCAAACTTCCATACAATATTTAATGTGACCAATGCAATGCTATTTGTCGGGTTTGTCCCATTATTTGCCAAGTTTATAGAGAAAATTGTGCCGGGAAAAGAGAAAATTGTGATTAGCGGACCAAGATTTCTTGATAAAAATCTATTAAATACCCCATCGATTGCAATAAACGCAGTACAAAAGGAGATTGCAAGAGCTCTCATTATCTGTAAAAACATGCTTGAAAAAGCGATGAATATTTTTTCCTCAGGCAGCAGAGAAGAGATGCAAAGCATAATCAATATGGAAACCAGGGTTGACGAGCTGAAAAGGGCAAGCAACACGTACCTCTCAAACATTACTGAAAAAGAACTAACGCATGAACAGGCATCAAATATACCAGCTCTACTGCATTCAATCAATGATGTTGAACGGATTGCGGACCATGCATTAAATATCGCTGAGATTTCTGAAAGAAAGCTGGCTAAAAAGATATTTTTTAATGCCTGGGCTAAAAGAGACATCCTCAATTTGTACTCGATGGTAGACGAGATGATCAGCCTGACAATTAAAGCGCTACCAAAACTGGACAAAAAGACAGCAAACGAGATATTGGAAAACGAAAAGAGGGTCAACAAAGTTTTCAGAGAGTATAGAAATGGGCATACAAAAAGGCTTGGAAAAAAGGAATATGAACTAAGAGCAGGAATTCTTTTTTCAGATATGCTGATTAATTTTGAGAGGATCGCTGATCACCTAACAAATATTGCCCAAGCAATAAAGGGAGACTTGTCATGGGATGTAGATCATTATGAAATCGAGGATTAGAAAAGAAATTCTTTGTAAAAGAACAGCAGATAAAGCAAAATCAGAACTGATAAAACAAAAATTGCTGTCTTTAGGCGAATATAAAAAAGCAAGAAAAATTATGGCCTATGTATCATTTGGAACAGAAGTGGATACACACTCGATAATTAAAGAGGCACTAAAAGAAAAGATTGTAGCTGTACCTAAGATTAAAGGGTGGGAGATGATACCGTGCAGAATTGATGATTTTTCTGAACTAAATTTTAAAAATAGGTATGGCATCTTAGAGCCTGATGATTTTAAAAAAAAGATGGATGATGTAGATTTAGTGATAGTGCCCGGAGTAGCGTTTGATAAGGAAGGCAATAGGATCGGCTATGGCGGAGGGTATTATGATACTTTCTTAAAAAATTCTAAAGCAAAAAAAATTGGGATTGCGTTTGATATGCAGATTGTCGATAAAATACCAGCAGAAAAGCACGATATAAAAGTTGATAAGATAGTAACAGAATCTACCATCCTGCTGTAGGTTTTGCTTTTACTGCCAATATTTTTTGCATAAATTGACCCATGCAGCCTGGCTGCAGTTTTCTAAAATCCATCAGATATTCTAACATATCATCCTCAAGTGCGGCCTGGCTGCTTTCAATAAGAGAAAATCTGCCTGGCAGGAACAGTCCGGCAATGGCTTTGTAATTGGTATCATACCTTGCAAATAAAATGTCACCTTCGCCTTTTGGAACATCTAGTAACTCTTCTGGAGCGTCATAGCCCATCAAATTCAGATTATCAAATATTATGTCCAATAGCTTCAATCCTTCTTTCTCCCACATATAAGTTTTCTCGTCAAATTTAAACCCCTTTAATGTCTGCAGACCCTCCCTCCATGCAAGGATTTTAGCAGGGCAATCCATACTATCAAAAAGCTGTTGCGCGACACCTGAATTACCATGATGAGTAGTTAAAAATTCTTCTAATGATTGGATCAATGCTCCTCTGTTATTTTCTACAAGATTTCCTGTTTGAGTAGCATCAATTACACTTTTATATTTATCACAAAATCCTGCATAATACCTTAAAGGACCGCCATTTGCATAAGTTGCATCCAAACCTTTTGGTCCAATATAATTAAGAATTTCTGTAGCAGTTTGATGAATTTGCCCTAATTTTTCTATCTCATTTTCAGGGAGCGGCTTCTCGTTTGCGTACCATAAGACCATTTTATTTTGACAGTTGCTTTGGAATTTATAAAATTTACGACTTTTAAGTTGCGAATAACCATTAGAAAATTATATAAAGATAATATTTTCCTCAACAATAGGTGATACAATGACAATTATGGACGATATAAAAATAACTGACCAAAAAATAAACAACGCTATATTAGATGAGTTGAAAAGACAGGAAGAGGGTATTGAACTAATACCGTCAGAGAACTATGTTTCTAAAGCTGTGCTGCAGGCTATGGGCAGCATTTTTACAAACAAATATTCAGAAGGATATTCGCATAAAAGGTATTATGGCGGGCAGGAATTTGTTGATGTGATGGAAGATATTGCAGTTGAACGGGCAAAAAAATTGTTTGGGTCTGAGCATGCTAATGTACAGCCGTACTCAGGAAGCCCTGCAAACCAGGCAGTATTCTTTGCTTTACTAAACATTGGGGACCCGTTTATGGGGTTTGACCTGACATGCGGCGGACATCTTACACATGGGAGCCCTGTAAGTTTTTCTGGTAATTTTTACAAGGCATATTCATACAATGTTGATAAAGAAACTGAGATGCTTGACATGGATTTGGTCAGAAAGACAGCTTTAAAAGTCCACCCGAAAATGATAATCTCTGGATTTTCTGCCTATCCAAGAAAGCTGGACTTTAAAGCGTTCCAGGAGATATGTGATGAAGTATCTGCCTACCATATGTCGGATATCGCGCACATCGCAGGACTTGTAGCAGGGGATGCCCATGAATCGCCGGTGCCGTATGCGGATGTTGTTACAACAACAACCCATAAAACTTTACGTGGGCCTCGCGGTGCAATAATACTATCCAAAAAAGAAGACAGATATAAAGAAAAATATCATGCAGAGTCTAAAAAAGATCTTGCTGGCATGATTGATTTTAGGGTTTTTCCAGGGCTGCAGGGAGGGCCGCATGACCATGTGAACGCTGCAAAGGCTGTCGCATTTAAGGAAGCATTGCAGCCTGACTTTAAACAGTATGCTATGCAGATCGTTAAGAATGCAAAAACTTTAGCTGAGGAGCTGATGTCACAGGGCATCAAACTTGTGACAAACGGGACAGACAACCATCTGATCCTTATCGATCTTAGGCCGGCTGGATTACAAGGTCAAGGAAAACAGGTGCAGGAAGCGTTAGATTCAGCAGGGATAACAGCGAATAAAAATTCCATACCTTACGAGCCGGCTTCGCCGTTTAATCCGTCAGGGATACGGATCGGAACACCTGCTGTTACAACGCGCGGCATGAAACAATCTGAGATGAAGGCCATTGCATCAGGCATCGCAACAGTCATCAAAAACCATGAAAATAAAGATAAGATTGCTCAGATCAGGTCGGAAATTTTTGAGCTTTGCAGGGGATTTCCTTTGTATCCAGGGCTTGGGATCTTGAGATAGGCTGTTTTCAATTTATTAAATTCTGTAAGATAGTGGAATTTATAATTTAATAATTGGTTGGGAACAGACAATTAATGTTAAAAGTACTGAATAACGGGAATACCAGTGGATATGCAGAGATATCATACATTAGATATCTTTTTCATAAACGTGGATATGAAACTGTAAAGATCCCTTATTAGAATACTAGGAGAGGTTTTTCTTATTCAAATTTTAATCAGAGATATGATCCAAATGCTTCCATTCTTTCTATTGACATTACCCTCATATACAAAAGCAGCTTGTCTAAATTTACATTTTCCCAATTGGTCTTAAAACCAGAATAAATATCAGCTAAAAAACTTGCGTCTTTTCTGACACACTCGGCCAGTAATTGATCTACAATTGCACCTGTTTCTTGACTGGATAGATTCCTTTTAGAAGAATAGGTGCTTAAAAAAGTCTGGACCATTTTAGGATCATGTGTTAAGGAATCAAGAGGAACAGTCAGATCATGGATTTTTGGAATATCTGTAGTCAATCTTTCAACAGTATATCCAATATCAAAAGCCCTGGGACGAAGATGCAATTCCTCCCAGTCTGTAAATGCGACTAAAACCTTTGTCTGCAAATCAAATAACATTTGTTCATCATGTAAATCTCCGTGAACTATGCCCTTATCTAAATCATAAGATGATTCTGCATCCAAAATGTCATGATATCTGTCCTGTAATACTGGAATAGAACGCTTTGAAAAAGCCCCCCCAATTTCTTAACAATCTAACCTTCCTTTCTCGTCGAAAACGAAAGATATAAATAGTAGTTTATCGTCAATAAATGTATAATTTATAAGAGGTGATTCTGGATGGTTTTTAGAAAAAT
>JBDRFR010000014.1:0-8627 GCA_043818675.1 Nanobdellota archaeon | reverse complement strand
ATTTTTCTAAAAACCATCCAGAATCACCTCTTATAAATTATACATTTATTGACGATAAACTACTATTTATATCTTTCGTTTTCGACGAGAAGGGAAGGTTAGATTGTTAAGAAATTGGGGGGGCTTTTTCAAAGCGTTCATATACTATTTTTTAGTCATATTTAAATACAAGCATTTTCTATATAGATTATATGCTAAAAAGATTATGTTTAGGCAAAAAAGCAGACTTTGACTTAATAATGGTGCTTTTTCAATATGCCCTGCTTCTTACTGCAACTTTCATCATATGGCATTATGTTGATGGTCAATTATCAAAAACTGTATTCGAACAAAACTTTCTGGCAAAAGACATATCGTTATTAACCGACGCAGTCTACTCTGCGCCTTCTAACGTCTTTACTGATTACAGTTATAATAAATACAATTTTTTG
Source organism: Nanobdellota archaeon (assembly GCA_043818675.1). Lineage (GTDB taxonomy): Archaea > Nanobdellota > Nanobdellia > Woesearchaeales > DATDXC01 > JBDRFR01. The sequence goes on along the minus strand of JBDRFR010000014.1, from coordinate 8,196 downwards.
GCAAGTTTTGAAAAACGCATCAACGAACAAAATGGTTATTATAGAACAAGAATTCACCAAAAAGATGATTTAGCGTTTTACCCGTTTGCCAAAAACCAGCTTGAGCCGGCATTACAGGAATCATTAAAACTAAACGATGTAATTACCATATCTAAGATTAATAACAGATTATACACAAGCAGAAAAAGCAGAGAAAATATCCTAAAGCTGGAATGTCCGGGTATTTCAACATCTGACAATTCTATGCCCATCCTTATTGATCCTGGCCAAAACAAAATGATATATGAAGAAGGTGATGACGATTTAGACTACGTCAATAAAAATAATATTGTTGTAAGTTTAACAGAACTGTTGGTTCCGCCACTGGGTCCGCTAAAAAACGCTGTATCAACATTAGATAATGGACTCAGAGCAGGTGACATTGATAATTTGATCAACACTAAAAATCCGCAGATAATCATCAATCTTCGCATTGGCAGCTATTCTAATAATATTAATAATATTAAAGCGTATTATTCAACTGAAGCATCTGACGAAATCAAGAAAAAAAGTGAGAAATTAGCTTGTTTAATACTAAATAACGTACCAAGCAATCTAGCAATCAGCGGCACTGCAATTATCCCTATCATAGAAGATGACTATCCAAAAGCGATATTGCCAAAAGACCGTGTGGCAATCTTAATAGAGATAGGCAATATTAATTCTGATAAGTTTCAGCCAGAAAAAATTGGAAATATTAAAGATGCTATATTTCAAGGTATAAAATCTTATTTACAAAATGAATAAAAAAGCCATGGAATCATACAGTACAACCATGTGGATACCTAAGTTAATGATCTTAATTGGCGGAGCTGTCTTCATTTTGTATCTTATTACCTCAAGCATAATCCACGATGTTGGCATTGAAAATATCAGATCTGAAATATTTATTGAGCGTGCTGTTTTTTCTTGTTTATCTTATCATGATAGCGAGACTGACAGAAGATATGTACACATAATTGACATTGGACAATTTAATGCTGCTGCTTTATCAAATTGCATAAATTATGGTGATAAAAAGACCACATCAGCAAAATTAACATTAAAAGAATTTAGTGGAAAAGAGAATGTAATTTATTACAACAAAAATGAATATGATAGATGGCAGGTTTTTAACCTTAAAGGAGGGGATTTTACTAAAGTTAACAGAGAGAAATATGTGCTTATCAAAGATAATGATAAGATTACAAATGGTATAATAAAATTCGAGATTATAACTTTTATTGGATAAAATGAACAAAAAAGGAGCTTTCGGACCTGCACCCGACACATTGATCTTTGTATCAGGTATTGGACTTGTCGCTATTATAATTATATCGTTATTGATAGTAGAATTTCCCGAAGAACAAGTTAAGCATAAGATAACCGAGCTTTCTGTAAATGAAGGCCCTAACTTCCTTATGCTTGGGATTTTACGAACACCTGTAACAATTGATGGCATTGATATTAACATCGGTGAATTTATATCATTATGGTGCCATGACCCAAAATATCATAATAAATATCTTGAAAAAAATATTACCAGCATACTTAATAAGATCTATTCAGATGCTGCATGGGTATTAAAATGTAAAGATAAACAACTTTCCAATAAGTTCTCGGGTAATCTTAACGCATATCAAAATAGTATGTTAGAAATTAATACTACTATCCCGCTTTATGATAACAGTGTGACCACGATTACGCTTCTGATTGACACAAAAGGCATAACAAGTACGCCTGATTCAGCAACAAATAGTGATCCACAAAATAGTATATCTGTTACAAATGAAAAACCACCAGGTAATTTACCAAAAACTATAAGTCTATCCTGGCCGCTGGATCAAAAATATAAGATTATAACAAGCGGATTTGGTTATAGGGGAAAGATCGCTTTTGGTTCTGACTGCCATGGAGCAATTGACATTGGTGCGCCGGTTGGCGAACCTGTTAAGGCCGCTGCATCCGGTATTGTTGCTGCTACAAGTACTCAGTCAGTAACACTAAGGCATAAAGATAATTATCTAACCAGATACTACCATATTAACCCCATTGTCAGAACGGGTGATACCATCAGTGTCGGACAGGTAATTGGCAAGATTGCGCCCTGGGATGGTGGGGCGCATGTCCATCTTGAGCTAGTCATTAACAATTATGACACAAGCAACTTAGGTCCAAACGATATTTGTATCCCTGAACCAACATCTCCAGTATACAATGCTATCATAGTTAAAGGTATTGACGGTATAGGCCATACTGACGCACCGCACCTAAACCCATTATGCTTTATGCAAACACCTTCCGGATCTTATTGCAGTTCATCTCTTGCATGCAAACCCGAAACAGGTGGACTTAATAAAGGATGCAGCCAGTATAAGATAACATGAACAAAAAAGCCCAATATTTCATCCCGATATACGTTATTGTAATCTTAGTGCTAACTCTGATGATATTTGGTAAGACAGGTGATAAGTACAAATCTTTCGAGTACAGGATTGGTGACAGGCAATTAGATCTGATCAGTGCATACCATAAATCAGAGGCTGCTTTATTTTTTGTTGACCAGGCCTTTAGGTATTCACTGCACCGGTCACTCCAAGATATGGGTAAAAACGGCAGTTATTTCAAAACACCTAAATGCGGGAGCTATGATGGCTTTATTCTATGGGAGAATAAAGGCATTGATTGTTACCCAGATAATAACACTATCAGGACTAATTTAAAAGCTTACTTAATAGATTACACCAATAATTATTTTACTGCTACAGACAGGCCGTCATATGCGACAGGCGCGGCTTCAGGAGCTAATTGCCAGATAAATACAAAAAAATGTGACGGAAGCCTTGCATGGAGAAACAATAATCCAGGCAACCTAAAAAAGAACGGAGACTGCGGCAAAGACAAAGATTTTGCTGTTTTCTGCACAGAACAGGCTGGTTTTGCTGCGCTTGTTAATGATTTAAAAGCTAAACTGTCGGGCAAATCTGCCCCGATGGCAGACAAATACGGAAAAAATTATGATCCAAATATTATTACTCTTTTACAATTAATGGAAGTTTATGCGCCCAGTTCAGAAAACAACCTTAAAAATTATTTCGCTACAATCAATAGAATAACAGGATATACTGAAAATACTAAATTATCAGAGGTAGACCCGAACAAACTTGCAGGCGCTATTAAAACTCACGAAGGCTGGATCATTGGAATCCCAATGGCATTAACAGCTGACCAGCTATTTCTTAACGAAAAACAAAATGTAAACGAAATAATAAATCAACTGCCAATAGACAATTACGATTTTGTGATTAACGAAAAACAAAATGTCTACGAAGAAATTGACGGTAAAACTTGGGAGCCAGTAACTAATCCTGACCTATTAAGCAAACTAAAAACAACATTAAAACCTGATGATGATTTCATTTACGATGAAAGGTCATTAACTGTTAAAGAAGCAAAAAATGGTATTGTGTCTGTAACAGAACATATAACTGATATTAATGGTTTGCATACTGTTGATCGGAAATTTAAAATTGAGAATATGTTAAAAGTATCCGCTCTAACCCCTACGCCATTAGATATCACGGCATTTGAAGGCAAAGATATTGCGAAATATTATGTAAAACCAAACACTTATGCAAAGATTAGATATTCATTAAATGTGTATAAAGAAATTGTTGATAAAGTAAAAGATATTAAAAAAGCATGTGAGAATCAGAAACAAGGGTTACAGCTTACTAATTGTATAAAAGAAAAAATGGACTATCCATGGAATTTAGATTTTTGTATGGCATTCACCCAAAAAGAGGCTGCTTGTCTCGAAAAACCGGGTATCCCGGATAACGATGATTGTGATAGTTGTCCAAAGAAAGGCTGTGATGTTTATAAAAATCCTGCTATTTGCACGTATGATCCATGCAGCTTAGGCTGCGAATGGGAGATAAGTTCATGCGTTGAGAAGTTGACTGATGATAAAAAAGAATGCCTGGCTAAAAACGAAAATCAGTTGGACAAAAGCACGCCCTATTATATTGGTGGACGATACCAGGAATGCAAATACTGTAAAAAGATGTATTCTTATGATTGCACTGATTATTATGACGAAAGGTATTGTAACCTGGACCCTTGTAATCTTAACTGTTATTCAGATACTAATAATGAAATGTATTCAGGCTGTAAACCTTGTACTTCCGATTGTTCAATTTATAAAAATCAAGAGTACTGTGAACTTGACAAATGCGGTAATGACTGTAAATGGGAAGAAGGATTATGTAAAAAAGGCATTAGTCAAAGTGAGATTGATAAAGAAAGAACTTTTAAGTTTTGTGTTGCCGATGAAAGCCAAAGATTTTTTAGTTATGATAATGGGATAAAAGATTTGCCAATAACTATCAAATTCGCAATAAATTTTCCTGATAACACTGCTCCGCCGCCTGTTGAGAATTTAGAAGTTTTGGACTATTATTTTTCAGAAAGATACATAATACTACAATGGGATAAAAGTTTTGTTGCCGATGTTGAAAAATATAGAATTTATTTTCAGGAATCTGGAACCAAACTTGCTGACGTTTCCGGTATGACTTATACAGAAGTGTTGTTAAAAGACACCTATGATGAGATATTCGGCATCAATTTTCAAAATCCAAAAGAAGACGTGGGCATTCCAGAATATGAAATGACAGTTGAAAATACCTGGTTAAAGGACGGATCGACCATGAAACAATATTTCATCCTTGAAAAAGACAAGTTATATTACATAAATTCTGGCAGATATATATATCCGATAAAAGTAGAAAAAGACGGAACGGATTATTCATTCGCAGTCACCGCTATTGATTATTATGATAATGAAGATACTACTATTACCAGTTATAGTATAGGAGAATCTATCGATGACGTCCCGCCAGAAAAGCTGCAATTAAAGCCTCCCAACTATAAAGTTAATGATAAGATTGTAGTTCTTGCCTGGGAGGATATTATGCAAAATGCTGACCATACTCCTTTAGAAAGCAAAATTCAAGGCTATAATATCTATTATCAAGATTCTGAATTTTATTTTATTGACAGTTTAACCAAAAAAAAGCAAATAGATCCTGCTACAACTGTTTCCATCGACTTATCTTCAGTTATAGATAATTTAGCAGGTTCACAAGATTTCTATTTCGCAGTCACCGCTTTCGACAGGAACTTAAACGAATATTCAAGAGTTGAGCCTGTCAAAGTTAAATTACCCTAAAATCTATTTTCTAAAACATAAATATATATAAATAAATACAAGTTTTGTTATACTTATGTTTAAAATCCCATTCGAAGAACTCATAGAAAAAATTAAGGAAAAATCTGGCTTGGGTGAACAGGAGATCAGCTCAAGAATAGATGATAAACTCAAAGCTTTGTCCGGCTTAATCTCAAAAGAGGGTGCTGCGCACATTGTTGCAAACGAGCTGGGCGTTAAGCTTCTTGATGAAACCGGCGGAAAACTTCAAATCAAAAATATCTTGACAGGCATGCGCAGCGTTGAAACTGTAGGAAAAGTTCAACAAACAAACAATGTCAGCGTATTTCAAAGAAAAGACGGCGGTACAGGCAAAGTTGGGTCTTTATTGATAGGCGACGAGACAGGAAGTATCCGCGTTGTTCTTTGGGGCGACCAGACAAACACTCTTGAAAATATCAAAATAGGTGATATTGTTAAAGTTATAGGTGGATATGTTCGAGAAAATAACAACTCCAAAGAAATTCATATGAACGAAAGAGGCAAGATAATAATAAACCCTGAAGGCGAGACTGTTGGCGCTGTCCAGGAGATTAAATCAACCAGAAAAACTATCAAAGAATTATCCGATAAAGATATTGATGCAGAGATTCTTGCTACTATCGTCCAGATTTTTGATCTGAGATTTTTTGAGGTATGCCCTGAGTGCGGGTCGCGTGTACGGCAGCGGGACAATAAATTTAATTGCGAAAAACATAATGAAGTCAAACCTGCATACTCTTACGTCTTGAATCTGGTGCTTGATGATGGCACAGAAACTGTTCGTTGCGTCTTTTTCAGAAATTCTGTTGAGGAATTATTGCAGATAAAACAGGAAGAGGTTGTGGTTTTCAAAGATGACATTCAAAAGTTTGATGAGATGAAAAATAAGCTGCTTGGTGAACAGATAAAAGTTATTGGCAGGGTCAACAATAATGAGATGTTTAACAGGCTGGAATTTGTTGTTAAGAATGTTAATCCAAAACCTGACCCAGAAAAGGAAATTGACAGACTAAAAGATGCTGTTTAAGACCCATTTTGTTTTTGGCTTTTATGTTTCTTTAATCTTTATTGATTTGTTTGTTATCCCAAACCCTGTTTTGTTTCATATTATTGTCTTATTTTTTGCGTCGTTTCCTGACCTGGACCAATACACTTCAAAAATCAGCAGGAAGCTAAAACCTCTTGCTTTTTTTATCAGGCTCCTATTTACCCATAGGGGATTTTTTCACAGTGTTTTTATGCCATTTTTAATTTCCGTACTTCTATTTTCAATAAACCAGAAATATTTAGCTTTGGCTGTAATAACAGGATATCTGTCTCATTTGGTTCTGGACGCTATGACACATAAAGGGATCATGCCTCTAACCCCTATATTCTCAAAGAAGATTAAGGGTTTTATCAAGGTCAACTCAATTTCTGAATATGCATTGTTTGTAATATTTTTGGTTTTATCGATATATAAATTATTTTAGATTATTGACTATCTCCTTTTTCTGTAACTTAAATTCCCTTGGATTCAGATTAAGATAATTAATATCTTTAAAACTGTTTATTATATGCTTTAATCTGTCAAAATAATCTAAATTATATTTTTTTAACAGTAATTTATAATCCGTATAATTTATATCTAAAAAGCATAATAAAGTCATTATGTCTATTCGGTCTTTTTCACCTTTGATAGAATTTTTCCTGTCAATCTCTGCGCCTTGTTTCAAAATCAACAGAACCTCTGGCTTGACAACCTCAATATTTTCAATTTTTGACGCATATCCTTTAATATCTTCAACAGGAATGGCCAGCTTTGAATAATACGGCAAATAGATATCCAGATCTATATCACCAAACTTAATTTCGTATTTTTTCAGATTATCATTTTTAACTAATTCATAATTCTTCTTCAAATACTCTAAAGCTTTATAATCAATGATAATATCAATATCTTTTGATTTATGTAGATTTGTCCATAGATACGCAGCCCATCCGCCTATTAATATAAACTTGAAAGGTTTTTTGGTTAAATCCTTCAATATGTCCCAGCTTTTTTCTGTTTGCAGGCTATTCCAGAATTGCATTTATCTTCACCTCTAAGCCTTTTATGAACTCTGTTGCATACCATTCCTTAACATTCCACAAATCTACAAAAAGCTGGGCTATTGTCATAGTTTTCCCATATTTTTCTGCCAATTTGTCTTTTTTTAACACAAATAAATTAGGGGCGTTTTTATTTGACGGAAATCTTTTTTCCAGATCTGTGCCGTAAACATAAACTTCGGAATAATCTGCAGGAACATCTTTTAACTTATATTTATACGCTGAATAAGCGCTGTAGATTATATCATCTGGCATATTTTTTTCAATCTCTTTTACAGGCATATCAACTCTTGTTTTATAGATAATGTCTTTTTCAAGATTTCTGACAGAAGCCCAATAATATAATATTTTTTTTGCATCCAAAACTATAAAGTTTCTTGGGTTTATTTTTATTGCCCCCATATTCCTTAACGGCTGCATAGCATTATTTACTGTGCTCAAAGATAATTGCAGAGTTTTTGCTAGATGTGACTGTGTTAAATTTCTATTATTTTTTTCCATTACATTGTATAGTATTTCCCTATACACTATTTCCTTATTATTCATATTTCTATTTAGATGGATATAGATTTATAAATCTTTCTATTTTATTGAAAGATAATTATAATAATATTAACAACAATAGAAACTTGACTATTTGTACTAATTGACCTAATCTTCATCAAAAAAGATCATAGTTAATTGATACATAATATGCAACTACTAAGGTAAAACCGAAAAAAGCAAATACTACCTAATCCAGTGATATGTTCTATGCTGAGTTGGAGACAAAAACTAAGAAATGCTGAACTTGAAAATTCTCGTAAAGAAGCAATTATTAATAAACAAGAAGA
>JBDRFR010000013.1:0-3969 GCA_043818675.1 Nanobdellota archaeon | reverse complement strand
ATTTTTCTAAAAACCATCCAGAATCACCTCTTATAAATTATACATTTATTGACGATAAACTACTATTTATATCTTTCGTTTTCGACGAGAAGGGAAGGTTAGATTGTTAAGAAATTGGGGGGGCTTTTTCAAAGCGTTCATGAAGGAATAAACCACTAATTTTATATATTATTAATATTTCTGTACGAATTATGAATAAGCGTATAGTTATAAAAATTGGGACTAATCTGTTAACTGAAAAGCTATGCGGATTAAAAGTTGATTTTATTAATGATATTTCCAGGCAGATTGCAAAACTGAAAAATGACGGGATAGAAATTCTGATTGTGACATCTGGTGCAATAGGTGCAGGCTGCACAGAACTAAACATTAAAAAATCAAGAGAAATGGAAGTAAGGCAGGCTCTTGCAGCAGTTGGCCAGAGTACAGTTATGAAAGCCTACCATACTGCTTTTTCAAAATATAATATCAAGGTTGCGCAGATCCTATTAACTTACGAGGATTTTTCAAACCGGAAACGAAACTTAAATCTGCGAAAAGCTATAAATAAGCTATTAGAGCTTGGGGTAATTCCAATAATTAACGAGAACGATCCAATCAGCGTCGATGAGATAAGCGCAACCTTTGGTGATAATGATAAATTATCAGCATTAGTTGCAAGTGAACTAAGCGCTGACCTATTGATAATGTTATCAGACATTGACGGGTTGTACGATAAAAATCCAAACAAATATCAGGATGCCGTGCTGATTAAAGAGGTTAAGAATATAACAAAGGATATTGAAAATGCAGCAGGTAAATCAGGCAGCGCTTTTTCAATAGGCGGCATGGCAACGAAAATTACTGCTGCAAAAATTGTTATGGACTCTGGCTGTGATTTAATCATTTGTAACGGAAAAAAGAAAGATATACTTTCAAAAGCCATAAATAATACAGAAGGCACAGTTTTTGTTGCTAAAGGTAATCTATCAAAAAAGGAACGCTGGATAAAATTTTCTAGGTCTAAAGGCACTTTAACTATTGATAAAGGCGCAGAGAAAGCACTGCTAAATAATAGCAGCCTATTGTCTGTAGGTATTAAAAAGATTGCAGGCGTTTTTAACAAAAACGATGTTGTTGATATCAATGATTGCGCCAGAGGGATAATTGAATTTTCTTCTGAAGAATTAAAAAATATTATTGGTACAAAGGGAAAGCTTGTCGTAAAAAGTGAGAATTTAGTATTGTTGCAGAGGTGATTATTAATTCAAAAAAAAAAGCCCCCTATTAAACGGTCAATGGTTGGTTTAGAAGTTGAAATGTTCACTTTGGATACTTCGGGTAATATGATCAACTCTGCTGATTTACTGATCAAAAAAATTAAGGAAAAAGAGCCCAATATTGATATCAAGAAGGAATGTGCTCATAATATGGTTGAGTTAGGAAGTTTTCCTTCAACAAGTATTCCAAACACAGTTTCCAATTTATTGCAGAATATTGAGACACTTCTTCATTATGCTGAAAAGGAGGATATTGTCATCTGTCCTTTGGGTACTTACCCTGGCAAGTTTACTCCTAAAATGCGTACCGATCCTAATTATAAAATGAAAATGGAGATTTTTGGGAAAAAAAGGTTTGAAATTGCCGGCAGATGTATTGGTTTTCATTGCCATTACACAATGCCATGGGGAGTTTTTGATATTAAGAAATTAAATTTGAAACAGCTAATCATATCCAAAAATAAGGAGAGTCTTGTAAATTCTTATAATTTATTGATAGCAATGGACCCTGCGTTAACATCTTTTATGCAATGCTCACCCTTTTACCAGGGCAAGTTTATTGGCAAGAATTCAAGGGTAATAGTCTATCGCGGCAGCAAGAATTTAAGGTATCCCCGTGGCCTTTACACTAACTATCCCGCATTTGGAAGTCTACAGGGATACATGTACACCGGAACCGATTTAATAAATTACATATCTAATAAATATGTTAAATGGAAAAATCTCCTGTTAAGCCTGGGTATGAATATTAAGACAATTTCCCAGTACGGGTCCATTCTTGATACTACATGGAATCCGATAAAAGTTAATGCCCATGGCACTCTCGAGGAGCGCGGCATGGATATAAATCATCCGTTGCAGATTCTTTCCGCTTCAACCTTGATTAGTACCTTATTAAAAAAAGTGCAGGAAGAATATATTGACGTAATCCCTTCTGATATTGGTATTAATGAGCCTTTTAAATTTGAGAATAACAAAATTTACATACCACCTGATAGTCATGTTCGGACAAAACTGCAGCGATTTTCAGCATATCAGGGTTTTGACAGTGATCTTGTTTACAATTACTGCAAGCGGTTATTAAAGCTTGTACAATTGTTTATTACAAAGGAAGAGGCGCCTTTCATTGAACCTTTCGAAAACATGTTAAAAGAAAAAAAGACAGTATCAGACCAGATTATTGCATCCGCAAAAAAGAAAGGTTACAGCATAAAAGACGAGCTGCCTCAGGCAGTAGCTGCCGAAATCGCGCTAAACCATTCAAAAAGATTATTCAAGGAAATTGTGTTGACAAGGAAACTGATTGAAAATGTACCAATTTTATAGATACAACTTAGATGCAAGCTCGTCAAAAATCTTTGAGGAGATTTTTGAAAATCTTGTTATTGTTGACAGCCATGTTCATATCGGCAGAGATTTGGATAAGCACGTTATAAATACTAAACAGCTGGTAAAAAATATGGATTATGCGCGTGTTAACAAGGCTATATGTTTTCCGCTGAATAATCCTAATTACAGCCTTTCTTTTACAAAACCAAACGATACAATCTACCAGGCTTACAAAAAGTATCCTGAAAGGATAATTCCTTTTTGTCGTTTGAACCCCCGGTATAGCGACTGGAAAAAAGAGCTAGAATTAAGGGTCAGCCAGGGTTTTAAAGGCATAAAATTGCATCCGCGAAGTCAAAGGTTTAGAATAAATTCAAGCGAGGTTAAAAAAATAATCTTGCAAGCCCAGGACAATAATCTAATCATCCTATTTCACACAGGTTTTGGTGTGAAGTATTTGGCAGAAGATCTGCTTAACATAATCCACAAATTTCCAAAAGTAAAATTTATTCTTGGCCATAGCGCCTTTCCTGATATTCATAAGGTCATTAAAAATATGAATAATCAGGACAATGTGGTCTTTGAAACCTCTACTTTAAGAACCTTTGATATTTTTGACCTGTTAAAGAACGTTTCTTATAAAAAGATTATTTTTGGCTCTGATATTCCTTATTATGACCAGGTGCTCTCGCTTGAAGTATTGATTCATACGGCATTGATACTAAAAAAAACATCCAATCAGATTAAGGAGATTTTAGGTGCTAACATTATAAGATGGCTAAAATAAATTTTAAAAAAATACCATGGGCAAAACTGAATCTAAACAAAATTCCGTTAGAGTTAATACCGCTAAATAAAATACCGCTAAGAAAAATCGGCAGATTGTTAAATTTGGTCTTGCCTTCCAAAGACATTAAAAATAGTGAGAAGATCTTGGTGTATATCCGGATTTATTCCCGGCTAATAAGCTCTTACGAATTGTTAAATAAAAAATCTTACAAGAGAGCGTTTGAGCACTTGATCATTTTAAAAAACCTCACTAAGGACATTCCTTTTCGTGATGAAAAAAATTACATTGAACATATCCAAATAATTGTTAAAAAAATTTTACAAAATAAAAAATCAATAATTTCCAGATTAAAAAAATACAGTGCCTCAGACCCGGCGCATTCAAAAACAAATCTGCTTTCTGCTCAGAATATCTGCATTTTAAGAATTCTTAAAGTTAATATGTAAATTCCGTACGTATTAACTCCTAGACGATAGCTTTTAACTGCTCATATGGATTGATATTTCTTAAATCCCATGTGCCAAACAAACTCATCATTATCTCTGTTGTCCTAAATCCTTGTTCTGACCTTAAACATCCAATAATTTTTTC
>JBDRFR010000012.1:0-2410 GCA_043818675.1 Nanobdellota archaeon | reverse complement strand
GAAATCTATATATTTTGCGATTTTAGAAAGAACAGGAAGACCACGGTTAACAGTTATAATTTTGTCTGGATAATTCTGTTTTATTTTTCGGATAATACCTTGTAATGCAGTTTCAATGCCTTCATAATTTCTTCCTTCATTACCTTCCACTAAGCTTAAACTTGAATCCAAAGTGTCCAGAAAAAGTCCGTCAAAACCCTGGTTTAAAATATGCGGGATAGCGGTTTTGAAAATAAGTTGCTGCCAGTCTGGGTCTCTGATATCAATTATCCATGAATCCCAAAATTCATTTTTTCTAACAAGATAAGATTTATCTTTTGCAAGCTTCCAAAAAGGCCCATCTATATCAACTTCTCCGATGCTTAGATAGCCAAGTAGTAGAGGATAGTTTTGATCTGTTTTTTCTAAAGGAGGATGATTGTAACCGTCTAGTACAACTATATCAAATTTTGAATAGATTTCAGGTCCGAATGTTGTGCCATAATAGCACAGCCAGTTGCGTGGTTTGATTATTTTATCATGTCCTGACACAGATATAGACATCAAAAGCAATACTATAAAAACACCAAAAGGGCGGCTGAATATTCTTAACAATGTCTTTACCATTAATTCATTAGACTAAAAAATTACTTTTCTGCTGATTTTAACATTACATCAACGAGGTCGTTACAAACCTTTTGTGCAACTCTGTTTAAGGAATCTTCGCATATCCAGAAACAACCGCCAGATCTGGATTCACTCCCAGCCCAGAGAATTTTATTGCTCTTTATGTCAAGCATCCTTATGTTTATACCTACAACAGGATCTTCATCCAGTCCTTTTTTATACCTGTATTCTGACACTGAGCCGAAAATGACTGTATCAACGCCGAGTTGTTTCCCTACCTTAAGTGCTACTGATTTATCCAGTATCAGATCCAGATCATCTTCCTTCCCTTTAAGATTTTCAAGCATTTGTGTTCGTTCCATTATAACAAAGTCGGTTTTTGCATATAGTGCTGTGCTCAAAATATCTCCTAAAATTCTGCCGGCATTTGGATAGGATGTAAGGTTAATGAGGGGAAGAACAGCCACTAATCTGGCTCTTGATTGAATTTCCTTATGTTTAACAAAATTTTGTTGGTAGGAACAGGAAAGCAAGAAAATCAAAAGCATAAGGCCTATAAAAGAGCCATGTCGTGTCATCCTTTTCATTTTTCATCCTCCTTAAAAGGTTTATCATTAATAACTTAGATATATTATTGTGCATTTAAATAATATTTATTTATCATATTATCGTTAGGATTTAAAGGGGAATATTGGATCATGTGTTAACGAATCCCAAATTCCATTATCAATCATTCCTAAATCCGATATTGAGTTATCTATTTAAGGGAATAATAATTGAAAAAACCTCGTCAATTCGGTATGATAAGTTTGATTATAAACAAAAACGTACCGTAACCAACGAGGTCAAATAAAATGATACGACAAACAGTTCTTCCTTTAAAGTTAGAAACTACCAAAGACACAATAACCTCTCATGCAGGTTTAGCTTTATTAGGTGAATTTTGTATAGGATTAGGAATATTGGATTGGTGTGATAAGTATTTTTCAAGGCTGTTGATAAAGGGTTGATCAAGGAAGCATTTATTGATAATGATATTTATAGATCTGATCACTGCCCGGTAGGTATAGATGTGAAGGTTTAAGCGCCCATCCGTAAGCCAAGGGGGTATCTATCTGCTGGACACGCCCTAAACACATTATGCGTCGGGACTTTTTCGGCGCATTCAAGTCGGAGGAGCGAAAGTTATGCGAAAATTCATTTTTCTATTTCTTATCTTAATTGTGTTGCTGGGCGGAATATTTTTTTCCGCCGATACAATTTTGGAAAAAATATCTCTAAAGTCTCTTAATCATATCAATAAAAAAGCAGCCGAATCGGGCATTATTTTTTCCAATATGCATTTCAAAGATGTGAGGCTTCACCCTATTGATACTGTGACATGGCAGGATTTCTCAGCCCAGGGTTATCGGGAAAAAGATGATAATACAGCAAAACAGTTTTTTACTTTTCACATTGACGAGATAATCCTTCGCTTGGAAAGCTTTTCAGAGAACACTTTAACACTTCTCATGAAAGGCATTACGGTTGAACCGCATTCAAATGAAGCTCCAAGCCCATTAATGAAAGTCAGCCATGCGCCTTCGTTGGGAAACGGCGAGTTTCGCATGAAGTTTCGCCTAAATTATTTCTCGCCAGCTCAAGCCAGCGAACAGATACGCCTCATAGCCCAAAATTTGGTATCATTTTTTCAGCAAGGCAGATCAAATATGCCTTTAACTTTTTCCGGCATCAGTACTTTTAACATTGCAAATGAGGCTGTTAGCACCAGAATGACAACAGAACGGATTGGAAAGGAATACAT
>JBDRFR010000011.1:0-15738 GCA_043818675.1 Nanobdellota archaeon | reverse complement strand
AATGAGGAAAATGCAAATTATATGGTTCATCTAAGGGCAGAATATATCAACAAACAAATGGATGCGCATTATGGGATTAAAAATAACCCGTTGATAAATGAGATAGCAGTAACTTAACCTTAAATTAGTACACGCACCCTTCCATTATTATTTAACCGACACGTTTAAATAGTAGCTCTAGAAAAGTTTTTAATGGGACAGTAGACACCTTGTATAATACATACGTATTTTATTAAGATACAATGAGAAAAAAAATATTGCTTGTGTATGTGAGTATGATGTGCGAAGGCAATCTGCCAATCGGTATGGCTATGCTATACTCAATATTAAAAAACGAATATGACATTAAGTTATTTGATACAACTTTCTATCCAAAAAAAGATTTTGAGAAATTAAGAGAGTTCAGAGAAAAGAGTTTAGAATTTAAGAAGTTGGACGATGAATTACCCACGTTAAATTCAACCGATATAAATGATGATTTTGACAATTTGTATAATAACTTCAAACCAGATTTGATTATGGTATCTGCTGTATCTGACTGTTACGAATTAGCTTTAGACTTAATAAAAAATGTTAATGTACCTGTAATATTTGGCGGTATTCATGCTACCATAATGCCGGATGAAATTATTTCTAACGAAAAGGTTACGCATCTTTTCAGGGGCGAATGCGAAGAGGTACTATCAAATTTGGTGGAAAGCATTTTATCAAATAAGAACTTAAATGATTTTCAAGGGCTATGGTTTAAGGAAAATGGTAAAATAATAAAAAATGATGGTGTAATTATTGTCAACGATTTGAACAAGTTGCCAATACCCGACTGGACAATTTTTGATGAAAGGCACTACTACAAGCCGTTTAAAGGAAAAGTCTATAGAATAGGCCATTTTGAATTAAGTAGGGGATGCCCATATTCCTGCACATATTGCATAAATCACACTCTACAAAAAATAGTAGGTTACAAAAAACATTACCGAGAAAAAACAGTTGATAGGGCTTTGGAAGAAGTTAAAATATTGACAAAAAAACATAACATCCAAATAGTAAAATTTTGGGATGAAAATTTTTTAGGATTCAAAAAAGACTCCAAAAATTTCCTAGTACGGTACTCTAAAGAAGTGGGTCTGCCTTTTATGATACAAACAAGACCAGAATGGATAACAGAAGAATATGCTAAATTATTAAAAGAAGCAGGATGTGTTAATCTTAGCATGGGAATAGAATCAGGTAACGATTATATCAGAAGAAATATGCTGAAACGGTTTGTGAAAAATGAGGACATAATAAAAGGTTTTCAGTTATGCAAAAAGCATGGATTAAGGGCTATGGCCTTTGTACTGCTCGGTCTGCCTGAAGAAACCAGAAAAGAAGTTTTTGATACAGTTGAATTATTGAAAGCATGTGAGCCATCAACGACAAGCATATTCTTAGTATACCCCTACAAAGGAACAGAGATAAGAGAATGGTTCATAAAACACAAATGGTTAGACGAGAACGAAAAACAAAAGTATGTGGATCTGCATAAAGAATACATTCCAAAAAATCCTAACTTCACAGAAGAGGAATTGTTAGCATTAAAAAAAACAATACCAATCTATGTTCACACAAACAAGAAATATTATCCAATAATCGAAAAGGCTGAAAAAGATGAATTACTTTTTTCTTTTTTGAGTGATATCTACGCAAAGATAATCCACAACAAAGAATAATTTAAGAATATGACACTAATCTGTAAAAATGTTGTATTTTCAGATTAATAAAACATGGAACGATTCGTTTCTTATTAAGTTTATTCTTCAAACAATAAAAAAAGGGTAAATATATAAAGGATATTTCAAAACATACTTTCAATGTTAGGCACACGGTTCAAGAATAATGGAAAAAATGTATGGTATCTAAACAAAAAACAATTGTCTACAAGGGATCAGGTTATAGATAAATTAAACAATAAAGAATATGAATTAAAAAAAGTATCATGTGCTATTTGTAACTCCCGGAATTTTGAACAATTATCTGAAAAAGAAAGGTTTGGAATACCATTATCAGTTGTAATATGTAAGATATGCGGCTTAGTACAAACTAATCCCCGAATGTCAAAAGAAGCTTACAACAATTTTTATAATAATGAATACAAGATATTATTTGATAAGATTCATGGTTCTGACGAATTATATTATAGGATAATAAAGAAAAGGGCAAGATGCATTTATTCTTACATTCAAGATTATCTAAAAACAGAGATTAAGAACAAATTTGTTGTTGAGATTGGCACAGGTGTAGGAGGAATATTATCTTATTTCAAAGAAAAAGGTAATGAAGTATATGGTGTTGATCTAACTCAAAGATGTGTGCACTTCTGTAAAAAGAAGGGATTAAACGTTGAACTTGGCAGTACTGAAAAACTAGGAAAATTGAAAAAGTCACCTGATATTTTGATTTATAGCCATATTTTAGAACACATACCCGAACCCTTAGAAGAATTAAGAAAAATTAAGAACTTGGCAAAGGATGGTTGTTTAATCTTTATTGCTGTGCCAGGAATAAAAAATTTATACAATACGCATGAAATGAATTTTCTAAGATACCTGGAATTGCCGCACGTTTATCATTATACAAAAGAAACACTTATTAATTTATTCCATAAAGAAGGCGGATATAAAATCATAAAGATTAACTATAAAATCAATGCTTTGATTAAAGTGGATAAATCAGTAAAATGTAAGAAATATGTTAGTGATTACGCAGATTGCCTAGTTTTTCTCAAAAAGCTTGAAAAGGATAAAATAAAATATTTGTCAAAATACGGAATGGAAACAATTATTATCAAATTCTTAAAAAAGATTGGAGTATTTTCAACCATAAAAAAAGCGTATTTTAAGTATGGAAAGTTTAAGTAGCGATCAAGCCCTGCACCAAAAGATCGTTTATTACTTCTTCGCAATACTTTCGGTTCAAATCAATAGTGTTTACAACTGTAATTCTCCCTTTCGTCTTACCAATCTCTTTACAATTTTGTAGCGCTACAATCGTTTGTTCAATTGAAATACCTATCTTTTTAAGTGACAATGGTAAATGTAATTTTGTTATTAGTTTATGCACTTTCATGAAATCTCCTTTCTGAATATAGGTCATAATAAGAGTACCTAACGCCACAAGTTCACCGTGTAATGGCGGTTTCTCAAATCCATATTCTGCTGCAAGGGCAAATAGATGTTCAGATCCACTTACCGGCGCACTACCTACCCATCCACTAATATTACAAACCATCACCTGAATTAGAGAATAATCTTCAATATATTCAGATAGTGGCTCATTCACATTAAACTCATTGAGAGTTCTAATAATAAACTTGACCATATCGACCACAACCAAATTGACTTTCGCAGTTTTATGCTTCTCTGCGATTATCCAATCTGGAATAGCCGAGATGCAAGCCATAAGGTCCCCCATTCCGGCTCTGATTAATGTGGGATTTACAATTTGCAGATTTTGTAAAAATTCAATATCTAGCAGTACAAGATCTGGAACAGGACCATCAATAGTCTTATTTTCCCCAAGATCTTTTATTGCAGGTAGACAATGAATTTTGGGCGAAGCGTACACATGAGTCGCCAGGCTGGTTGGGATAGCGATAGTAAACTTATTAGTTTTCATCTGTACAAATTTTAAATAATCCATAACTCTTCCTCCACCAAAACCGATAATTACGGTATTTTTAATTTTGCTCACATATGAAATAAGTTTCTCCAAATCTTCTCCGTTTGCGGAATTAGTCACATAAACTTCAGATTTATTCTTCAGCTCATTATTAATAAGATGCAATAAATCTTGATCAGTAATAATAATGGCTTTTTTTATGTGCGAACTAATATCCGATATTAATTTTGTCCCGATTATAACGTTTTCATCAATGTATGATTTGATTTTTAAACCTTTGATTAGCTTATTTTTTAAAGTCTCGTCGTTTTCAATTTTTTGTAAATACTTTTTTTGCCATATATGTTCCAGGTCTTTTAGTTTTTTACCTGTATATTGGTCATATAAATTGATTAGAAAACTTCCAAGCTTAGTGCTTTCTATACCATGCCTTGGAATTATGAGATCTTTTTTCATATTTGCCCCAAAAAAGGAAAAATATTAATTAGATTAAATAAATCCCCATAACTATTTAAAAGTTATGCATGTTGTGATTGTTATGAATAACGTTGAAAATTATAGTGTAATTAAAAGCAGATTAAATATTTTCGAAGAAAACAATAGGAAATATATCACAAAAGAAATAAATTTAACCGCCCTTGATAAAAACAGCGTCAAATATATTAAAGATCTTACAATAAGATATATTGAAAAAATCAAAAAGGCGGGCATTCCGTTACCTTTGATTAAGAAACATTACATTAAAGACTCGAAAATTTTTTTTGTTTGTGAATACAAAGGTTGTAATCTTCTTCAAGCTAAAAAAAAACCAGTGGATTTGGTTAAAGATACCGTTTTTTTGGACGTCGTGCGGATCCTTAATAAAGCCCGAAAAGCAAAAATATCTATTGACCCCCATATGAAGAACTTCGTATATTCCGACAAAGTGTATTATGTTGATTTTTCTCCCCCATATCAGGAAGAGTACAATGATCTTGTGATAAAAAAAACAAATGAAAGTTACAAAGGATTAGTTATCAAAAATTTGGATGCATTTAAACCTGAGATGTTAGGTATCCATTTTGCAGCTGATTTGCTTAAAGAAGATAAATCTTATCTTGGGATAATGCAGGAGATTTATGAAATTTTATTAAAAGAAGAATTGGTTAATCTAGATTATAAACAATTCCTCATAAAGGCAGAAGAAATTAAAAATATTGAAGAAGAGCGAATAAGAAAAAAGATTTTCCTGATTTAATAACAGTAGCTTTTCATCTGGCGGATATTTTCTTCAAACGTCCCTTGCTTGAATAAACCTGATGTTCCGCCAATAAATATTCTAGCACCTGCCCTGTAAAGATGGGTTATTGTCCTTGGGCCTACTGATCCATCGACCATTATCTGAATGCTTACTTTTTGCTCTTTTGCCTTTTCATTAAATTGTTCCATCTTCTTTAGTATCTCTGGAACAAAGGGCTGGGCTTTGAATCCTGTTTTAACGGCTAAAAATAATGCAAAATCGATTTTATCAAGATACGGGAACATTTTTTTAACTGGTGTTTCTGCCTCGATTGCAAGGCCAGCCTGCATTCCATTTTTAGTTATTTCATCAAGCAATTTACCGATATCACCTTTGGATTCTGTCTGGATTACAACGATATCTACTCCTGCTGCTGCCAGCCTTGGAATATATACTGAAGGGTCTTTTACCATCAGATGAACATCAATGGGAAGGTTTGTATGGCTTCTTAATGAAAAGACCTGACTTGGATTCATTGTTATGTTTTGAGCAAATAAACCATCCACAATATCAATATGAAACATATCAATTCCTGCTGTAATCAGCTTATTTACATCATCAAGAAGATTTAACTGGTCAGCGCACATTAAAGACGCTGATATCTTAATTTCTTTTTTTTCATGATCTTCTAATTCGTGCATCATGGTCCTTTCTGCCTGGGATATAATGTCAAGCCTTCTTTGGTGTCTTCCTCCTTCAAAACCAGTATTTAACCATTTCTTTACAATTTTTTTAGCGTTTTCATTTGATATGAATCCTGCACCTAATGCAAGAACATTAGAATCATTATGTTTTCTTGTAAGTTCTGCTATTTCTTCTGATGCAACCAATGCGCATCTTACTCGGGGATATTTATTTGCAGCGATAGAGACGCCTATGCCTGTCTTGCATAATACAATTCCTCTTTTGTATTTTCCCCTTGATATCTTTTCTGCAACTGCTATTGAATATAAAGGATAATCTACGCTGTCTTTTGAATAAGTTCCTAAGTCTATTGGCTCAAAACCCAGTTCTTTCAGATAGTCAATTAATACAGCTTTTAATTCAAAAGCTGGATGATCACCTGCAATAGGTATTTGTTCTTTTTCCATTTTAATAGGAAAGGTTTTCTTTAGGTATATAAATTTTACCTAATTTACCGAAAGACGTATAGTATCGAAATTGGTTTATACTTTTGCATGTTTTCAAAACCCCTTTTGTATGCTTCTTCCAAAGTCTCAGATTCATCCATACACATTATGCTTTATCTTAACATTTCTATAAAACTAACATATAGTATCGCGTGGATTTGTCCTTCTGCTCAGAATATATACCTGCAAAAAATTTATCTGCTAGATTACTAAAAAACATTGATACTGACTTAATACAAAACGCTTTAGATATGAATCAAAGTATCGGTTGAACGATTGATTTTTATCCATATTTTTCGGTTGTTGAAAAAATACATTTTCCTCAATACAAGGCTTAAAACCCCATTTGTTCTATTGATATCCGGCATGATCTACATTATATCATTATTCATCTTTAAGATAATCGCAGCAAAGCAGAACTAAAAGATCCCTACAAGAAGATTTTAAGGTAATTGTTTTTTAGATTTAAAGTAATTTTTAGCTATCTCTAAATCATCAAAATCATCAATTTCCATGCAAAACTCATCTCCAAAATATATCGGGTGTAGTTTGAATTGGTTTTCCATCTGATTAAATGCATTTTCTGCATAGACATTTATATTCCCTTCTTCAACAAATTTACCTATTTCGTTTAGCCATGAATGGAAATCTTCTTTTGAAAATTTATATACAGGAAGCAAGAAGAAGGCATTTTCTCCAAAAACATCGACACCTATCTCTTTAACAAGTTCTCGTTCAATCCTTCCCTTAAAATCTTTCTGAGGAAGTTCCTTTTTATTGTTAACAAGGACGCAGGTTTTATTTGGGTTATCCAATAATCTTCCCAATAATTCTTTCTCAAAAACCATGTCCCCATGAAGAAGCACAATATCTTCATCTATAAAATTTTTAGCCAGCCATATTGAATATATATAATTAGTAAAGTCATATTTTTCATTTGGTACATAAATCATATTTAGCTGCGGAAATTTATTTTCAATCAATTGTTTAATTTTCTCAACAAACGGTCCCGTGGTAATTATAATATCCTTAATGTTATAATGAATAAGATTTTCTAATTCGTGCTCTAAGATTGTATGCCCATTTAGTTTAGCTAAACATTTTGGATTATCATTTGTAAAAGGAGCCATTCTTTTGCCAATTCCAGAATTTAGGATTATGGCTTTCATCTTATCTCATCTAGAATTCTTCTTAATGCCTCTTCAGTTACTTTTCTAGGATTATTTTTAACTCTAGCTGGATTAAATCCATTTTTAATAACTATTTCAATTTCATCCTCTGTTTTAACTCCTGCTTCGCTTAATTTTGTACTTAACCCAATTTTTTTCATAAGCTCTTCAATTTTATCAGCAGCTTCTTCCGCACTAGTTACACCAAATAAATCAACTATTTCCTGAATAGTTTTCTTGACATAGCCTACTCCCCTTTTATCAATTACATCTTCTTCTGTAACTTTAGAATTATAGACAAGAAGCTTGGCAAGAGTCAATGCTGCAGCATGCCCATGAGGAATATTAAAATAAGATGTTAAGGGGTAGGATATTGCATGGCAAGCTGTGGTCATAGTAATATTAATTGCTTTTCCGGATAAGTAAGAAGCCTTAGCCATTTCTTCTTTTGACTCTTCAGTAGGATTATTAACAGCTTCTCTCAGGCTATTAAGTGCAATTTTAATTGTTTCATTTGCATACTCTTTCGATTTTTCAGTGGAGTACACACTCCAATAAGATTCAATTCCTTGTGCTAAAGCATCCATACCAGTACATGCAGTCTGATATCTTGGCAAACTCATTGTTAATTGAGAATCAACTATAGCATAATTCGGAATAATCAACTTTGTTCCTAAGGATGACTTTATTTTGCCCAGATTAAAAGAGGCAAATCTTGTTGCTTCACTTCCAGACCCAGAAGTTGTGGGTATAGCAACCAAAGGAACACCTTTATTTTCAATTTTTTCATATCCATTTACATAATCTTCAGGTTTTCCCACATCATTTGCAGCAAAAATATTAATCAATTTTGCAGTATCAATAGCGCTACCTCCACCAACAGCAATAACAAAATCACAATTATTCTCTTTGAATATCTTAATGCCCTTCTTCGCATCCTCTAACTTTGGATTAGGATCAAAATCATAGAAGTGAATTAAATTATATTTTTTCAGAATTGGATTTAATGCTTCTTTTGCGCCTGATTTTTCAAAAGAAAATTTACCAGTAACTAAAAATATATTTATGGGATTATGTTTTTGTAGAATTTCTTTTAACTTATTTACAGTTCCCTTTCCAACATACGCTATCTGTGGCATTCTTAATCCAAAAACCTCATAAAAGCCTCTTTATTCTCAACCGGCGTTGTGGTTGGTCTTCCTAAATCTTTTCTTGCTCCCTTGTTTACTTTTACAATAAGCATTAACGGACCCTTCAAATCCTTCATCTTTCTAATGTAGTCAGTAAGGGTTTTTTTGGTATCTACTGTTTTGGCATGTAAATAACTGCACGCTAGTGCAACCTTTTCAAAATCAACAGTAGGTGCCACTGTTGGCTGGCCACCTGTACTATCATAAGAACCATTATCAAAAATAATATGGTAAAAATTTTTGGAGTGGTAATGACCAATTGTAGCAATCGCCCCCATTTGCATCAATATTGCCCCGTCTCCATCAAGCACGAATACCCTCTTATCTGGTTTATACATTGCAATAGCATTAGCAATCGAAGCGCTGCAGCCCATACTTCCAACTGTATAAAAATCGCACGGTTTTTTATTCTTTGTAATCCGATAATCAAACAATTCTCTTGATGTCTTTCCGGTAGTTGAAACAACAGCTTCCGATCCGTCTAAATTATCAACAATAATCCGGATAGCATCTTCCCTTTTCATTTCATACTCAGTCTTAACTATCTTTTTAGTTTCATAAGTTTCCATGGTTCCTTTTTTAATTATGATCGCAACTGGCGCACTTTTTTCTTGGGCAGTTTTCTTCATTTTTTCAATAACCTTTTCCGCTTCTTCTATTGTATCAGGCAGTACCTTGTACGGTATTTCGAGTGTTTCCAAAAGAGCTTTCGTAATCCGCCCCATCTTCTTATGCTGCGGCTCATCTGTCTTGCCCGGTTCTCCTCTCCAGCCAATTAGTAATATTACAGGAATGGAATATACCTCAGGATCACATAGTGAAGTTAACGGGTTAACCGTTTTACCTTCTCCAGAATTTTGCATGTAGACAACACCGATTTTACCTGTTGCCAGGTTAAAACCTGCAGCAGCAGCAATAGCTTCACACTCGTTACATGCAATAATATTTGTCAATCTAGTGCCATGTTCATCAGCCAAAAACTTCATCCAATCCTTAAATGTTGAATCCGGTACACCAGTAAAAAAAACTAGATCATTTTTCTTAAAAATATCAAATAGTCTCTCACATTGTATCATGGTGTATCACCTTCAAACAGTTCCATTTTTTTCAAATAAATCAAAAATCCTAAGATTTGTTATCCCAACAGAGCAGAGCTCTGAGGTATTAAACAAATCTCCAAGACGGATTTTTGGTCATTACAATTTGGAAAATAATAACGATGCAAGCATCGGGGTATTAGACCCAAGTTGTAATAAAGTAACGATAGACAAAAACTACCCGTCTGGTATCAATGTTAAGATATCCTTGATTGGCATGCACAATTCATTAGCTTCATAGCACCTTTCATTACTAAGTATTGATTTTGCTGCCCTAACCATGGCTGGATAAGCACTTCTTAACATATGGTTAGCATATATGACAATATTAACTCCCATATCAATCAATTCTTTTTCAGTTATTTCACTATAGGTAGATGGAACTGCAACTAATGGCATTTTATTCTTGAAATGCTTGTATTTCTCACAAAATTCCATTATCTCCTTGGGTTGCTTTTCCTTGCTATGAATCATTATTGCATCCGCACCTGCCTTAATATATGCCTCTGCCCTTATAAGTGCATCTTCTACTCCTTTCTTTAGTATTAAACTTTCAATTCTTGCAATAATCATAAAATCTTCTGTCACTTGTGCTTTTTTCCCAACAGAAATTTTGTTGCAGAAATTTTCCACCGTGTCTTGCGTTTGTTGTACATCTGTTCCAAACAAAGAATTCTTTTTCAACCCAACTTTATCTTCTATAATAATTGCCGACACTCCAAGTCTTTCCAAGGATTTAACAACAAAAAGAAAGTGCTCAATAATGCCTCCAGTATCTCCATCGACAATAATCGGTTTAGTAGTTACTTCCAATATTTGATGTATAGTATTCAATCTGGAAGTCAAATCGACAAATTCAATATCTGGTTTACCTTTAGATGTAGAATCTGTTAAGCTGCTAATCCATACACCATCAAATTCTTTTAGAATCCCTTCTTTTTCAATCTCTGTGTTTTCTACAATTAGCCCCGTAAGCCCGTTATGCGCCTCCAAAATTCTCACTATTGGTTTTGCTTTCAGTAATCTCTTTAATCTTTTCATTCTAATATCTGGTGTAGTGCCGATCTCTCTGACTTTTTCATTCAGTGTGGTTGATGATATTCCATGAGTATACTTTGGTTCTATTAACTCACCGCCCCACTCTTTAAGAGTATCTATAACTTTTTGTCTGATTTCTTTTTGAATGCCTGTTTTCCAATCATCACCGTGAACAACGTAATCTGGCTTCAGTTTTTTTAAGTTAGGAACATAATCCAGAGTTTCTTGAGGTATAACTCGGCTAACACCGGTTATATGCTCTACTATCAGCTTTCTTTGATCATATGATAAAAATGGAAGCCTCTTATAACCGGCAATTGCTGTATCTGTTAATAATCCAATGATAACCTCACCATATTCTTTTGCTATATCTATAATGTTTAAATGGCCAGGATGAATTAAATCTGCACTCATACCAACATATACTTTTTTCATTTTGATCTTCCTCCCTGTTCTTTAAAAATCTTGCCAAAAATCCTTTCTGTTGAAAGTTTATCATAAAACGGTGGTTGTACAATTTCTCCTCCAATTTTTTTGATATAATCTCTTCCGGGCACTTTTTTCCAGTTTGAGCCAATTACTAAGATGATATTAGCATTTTTAAATTGGCTGTGTATTTTCTTAAGATTTTCTGTGGGATCCTGTTTATCCTGCTTCATGACCATATCAACGCATTGTAAAGAAGATATAATTGATTTCCTTTCCATATAATCTGCCACTGGCGCTTCCTTATAAGACTTTATTGCATCGTTACTAAGCACGCCACAAACATGAAAATCACCCAATTCATTTGCGGTCTGCAGAAGTCTAAGGTGTCCGAAATGAAAAAGATCGCCTGTAACAGAAGTATACACTATCGTTTTAATTTTTTTCTTTTCAATACTTACAATATCTCCATCTTTTATTCCCGAGCCTCTTGGAACAGTTACGCATAACTGACCATTGGACTTGTTAGCCCACACAATCTTCATCATATACTAGTGTTAATAGTAGACTATTTATAAATCTTTTTATTTTTTTAATTGAACCTTTTATAAGCTGCAAAATTGTGTTGAAAAATGATAAGAATAGTGACATGAAATCACGGCATTTAAAGATAATTGAATGAATCAAAAACCCCAAGATTTGGTATCCAAACGGAACAGAGTTCAGGGGTATTATACAAATTTTCAAGACGGATTTTTAGTCATTACAACTTGGAAGATAATAACGATGCATGTGCTGTGATATTAAACCCAAATTGTGATAAATACAAAACGTATTATGATCATTTTAAAAGAGACATAATTTAATACAAAAAATTATGCATTAGGTATGCCTTTGATTTTTTCCTAAAAAATAAAATCTTATCAAGAGAATTGAGATTTAATCTTTGCACTCACGTTTTTCAGATCATCCTCAGTATTTATCTCAAATAGCAATTCATAACCTGAATCCAGGCCATAAAAATCAAGATAATTCACAGCTTGCCTTATTATACCATAATAATTTTGGTTCTTATCTCCTTTTTCCAAGTATTCATCGATTTTTTGTATTAACCACTGCACATTTTTGGGTGATAATTTGGCCACACCAATGCCCTTACCAACAGCTCCATCCAGTAAAGTGTTTTGCATTTTGACAATTTTGTCCCCTTCCATTATGACTTGTTCCATATTATTTTTCAACTGCACTTTTTTATCAATTACAATAACATCTGGATATACCGAATCTATCAATTTTTTCAGGAGACTTGACGACAAAATAATATCACAGTTAAAATGAAGGTAAGGTGTATCCTTAATCTGATCTTTTGCTAGCCATAATGAATACGCGCTGTTTGACTTATCAGGGATACGATTTTCCACAAATGTAAAATTAAGTTTAGAAAATTGTAAGTTATTTGCCAGATATTCTTTTATTCTGTGACCGTTATGCCCGATAACAATTATAATGTCTGAAACTCCGTTTTCTTTTATTGCCTCCAGTTGATACTGCAATATAGGCTTTCCATTTACCTCAACAAGACTTTTAGGTATATCCTTAGTATTATCTCCCAATCTTTTACCAAGTCCCGCTGCAAGTATTAAAGCTTTCATGTCATTTTGTTCTTTATGTAGCTTTTAATTAGAAACATCGGATTAAATAGTATATTAATCCTTAAAAAACATTCGTGTGTACAAAAGCATTTAGTTTTTTTTATAAACTTCCTATAATTTTTTGCTTCTTTAGAACCCCATACTTTTCTAAGATCATAATCAAAATCTTTTATGTTTCCAATTTCTTTCCCCAACATCTCACAGGGATATACAGTTCCATCTTCGGACAAAACACCTGTTAACTTTGCCGCATAACACGGGATTACGTACTTCTTTTTTTCAATTGTATCGATAATTATTTTGGTCCTTAATTTATGCATCATGTTACGGACTTTGCCCTTGAAGCCTTTTCCTTTTTTCAGCTCGTATTCCTCAAGTTTCAATATTTCTTTGAAATAATCAAGATTAACATTTTTCAGGTTAGGTTTTTTCGGTGTTGATCTGATTAGGTTAACCGAAAATACATCTGGCTTTAAGTCATATTTGACATACTTGTAGAGGGCGGACATTTCTTTCTGATTTACTGACATTAATGTAGAAACTATTGATACTTTTAAGCATTTATATTTTTTCTTTAATTCTTTTAATTCAAATAATGATTTTACGGCTTTATTAAAACAACCAGGAACACCCCTTATTTGATCATGAATTTCTTCTTTACCGTCAAGAGAAATTACAATATTTAATTCTAAACCAGGACAATTTTCCAATATTTGCTTGGAATCATTTATTATTTTATGAGTCAGAAGACCATTTGTTGGTACTGTTAATTCAACAAGATTGGTATTTTTATAATATGATGTTACAATATCTACAAAATCTTTTCTTAAAAATGGTTCACCACCAGAAATCAGCAAAAAATACAAGTCTGGAAGAGTTTTTGTTATTTTATTTATTTCTTTCAATTTAAGATCGGTATTCTGATTTAGGTTTTTCCAATAAAAACAATGCTTACATTTAGCATTGCATTTTGAAGTAATAAAATGAATTAATTGGACAGGACCCTTTGTATTTTTATTAAAAAGATATTTTACAAGTTTAAGATATGCAATTTTTCTCATTTTTCGTAAGCTGATTTTATAAATCCAAAACTCCAGACCATAATTCCAAAAAAGATTATCGGAAAACTTAATATGGATTTAGGCAAGATATCTAAGTTAAATTGAATTATTCTCCTGAAAATTCTAATAAACCTTACAAAAGGGACCAGAAGCGCAAGCAATGGAAATTTTGCAAGAATACTGCCTGGAAGATTAATTTGTTTTCTAATTTTGGCAGAAGCCTTTCCAAAATTTATATGGTGCCTGATAAAATCTGAAAGATTTGTTCGATTGTTATGATAAACTTTTAATTTTGGATCAAACAACATCTTATATTTCTTTTGTACATTATAACTAAAAACCGTATCTTCACCGACCGCAAGATCCTTTGGAAACCCCCCCATTTTTTCAAAAGCTTTCTTTTTGCATATAAAATTACAGCTTGGCATAAATTTTATCTCTTTTTTTGGCATACCTGGTAGAAATTCGCTAAACGTTTGGATATAATCCGCTGTACTTATAATACCTGGATTCGCATTTGCTACAGAACCGCCTGCAAAACTATATCCACTATTTATCACCTTAATTGACATATCAATCCAGTTACTATGCGCAACACAATCAGAATCAATAAACGCGATTATTTCTCCGTTTGCCCGTTTTACACCTATATTCCTTGCTTCTCCTGGCATAGTTTTTCTTTTTTTATGGATTATTTCTACTTCTGGATAATTACTTTTTATAAGTTCAGGTGTATTATCTTTTGAGCTGTCAACAACTATAATTTCATATTTATACTTTGTCTTCTGTAATAACAATGAAGAAATACACTTACTAATCAGTCTAGCTGAATTATATGATGGAATCACAATACTAATTTTTTTATTCATTGTGCAATTTCTCGTAAATGTACCCTATCTGCTGTAATATAAAGCTAAAAAATAGTAATGTTAATATTAAAAAGAATTTTGGATCCATGATCTTTTTTTTAATAATATTTTTTGCTGACCATAGCCTCAATTTTACAAATTGGCTTACTGGACCTACTTTCTTTTTAAACTGATAATTTGCTTTTCCTCTGCGAATTTGCCACGAAATAAATGAACTTAACGTATCTCGCGCCTCGTGATACGCATAGGCACCTGGCACATACTTAATTAAAATACCTTCTTTTTCCATCCTAAACGATAATTCCGCATCTTCTGCGCCTGATTTCAATGTCTCATCAAATTGTCCAATTACACTGAAAACAGACTTGCGAAGCGCACAGTTTCCAACAGCGAGATGATTAGTATAACCATCTTTTGACACTTTCCAAACATTCCTAAAACCAAGCGAACCCCCACCAGGAAAACCCAATGCTGCTATACAATCTCCGATTAAATTGGACTTTGGAACTTTTGTACCGCTTGTTACTGCCATAAGATTTTTATCATTTTTTAACGGCAGCATTAACCATTTCAACCAATTCTTATTAACCCAGCAATCATCATCAATAAAGATGATAATTTCACCTTTAGAATATTTTACACCCTGGTTTCTATTGAAGGGTATTCCACGATCAGGCGCAATATTAATATATTTTACATCCAACGGCAAAACAGGCTTTTTCAATTTTTTAACAGATTCGTGCAATATAATAATTTCAGCATCATAATCTTCAACTTGAGATTTCATACTTTCTAAAAGTCTTTCAAGTTTGGCTATTCTTAACTTGTTACAGATTATCAAAATAGATATTTTCATATTAACAGCAACGTTAATCGATTGATAAAATATCCTTTATAAAATTATTGGATAATTTGAGTATTTGAAATAACTAATACGATGGCTTCGGTCTGAGGAATTGAAAATTTCCCCATAAATGGCGGTGTATTAGTTTGAAATGCAGTTCTTACTCTTATAAAACAAAATGATTTCAAATAAAATATAATTAGGCATCACCTATCCCAACCGCAGCAAGCTGCGGGGTATTACGGTGATGCAAATGAATGAATTGTTAACTGATTCTTGCTTAATCCTTGTTTCTTGATATATTCTTCCATTGCTTTAACATCATA
>JBDRFR010000010.1:0-2329 GCA_043818675.1 Nanobdellota archaeon | reverse complement strand
AAGCGAGTTGCGCAATTATTGAGAAGGATTAAATTTATCGGTCAAAAAGGTGCTTATGGAAAGGGTGCTGTTGTCGATGTTAATGTTGAGGTGATTGATCAGGATTATTCGCTTGTAAAAGATGGTAAAGCCATGCGTTTTCTTCCGGTTGAAAAAGGGAGACGATATGGTAGAATCAGGCCTCCTTATTGGAATGCTACAGAGAGAACCGATACTTGTTATGTTGGGGAAGGCTATAATTATACGAAATAGGAGGCAAAAATTATGAATACAAGATATAAAAGTTTTATTTTTGGATGTTTATTTTATACTGGGTTACGTATGTTTTACCAGGATATGATGGGACTTGAAAAATATATTGTATATGTAAAATCGACGTGGATTGAAATGTCTCCACTTTGGGGGCTTGCAACTATGGTGATAGCTATTATCTTTTTTTCTGTAGATGGACAGAATCATGGCTGAGCGGATTAATACTTGCCATACTAGGATTGTGAATGATAAGCGATGAAATTTATGTGGTATAAAAACTATGACAGAAAAAACATTGAGACGAAAAGCACAAAAAAAAGTTAAACGGAAAAAATATAAAAAATGTGCTTGCGGCTATCTTTATAGTGTTTGCACCTTAAAAACGATTGCAAATATGGATACAATAGAGCATATTCCAACAAGTTCGTGTTATAGATGTGGATTAGTAGTATGTAGACCGTGGGTAGGTGGCGGAACTGGGAGACGCATACCTAAATAACACTTAGTTAGGAAAGGGGTAATGCCCGTATAGGTTCAAATCCTATTCTACCAACGGTTTTACTATAGGCAAATAAATCGAATTGTTATATAATTGAGGGGATATATTGTCTATAAAGCAGGTACTGTTTCCAGCCGTCTTTCGGCTATGGGCATTTTTTTTTTGGAGGTAAAACAAAATGATATCAGCTGGGGAGTTATGAAATTTACAATAAGCAGAAAAGACATTATTGATGTGTTATCAAAGATTCAAGGGTTGACTGGGCATAAAACAAGCCTGTCAATAACAGAGGCAGTCCTAATTACAACATTGGATGATAGGATAGCCTTAACCGTAACTGATCTTGAAACAGGATTTGAAGGAACTTATCCGGCAGAGATTGAATCTGGAGGAAGCATTGCCATTAATGCCAGGAAGATTTATGAAATAGTAAAGAATTTTCCAGTTGACAATATTGTAATCGAAGAAACTGAAAACAATTGGGTTACGATAGGTGATGGGCAGGTATATTACAACATTGTATGCATGCTATCGGATGATTTCCCGAACAGTCCTGGAATAAAAGACATTGGTTTTTTAAATATTGACGCTAATTCCTTCAAGATTATGATTAACAGGTCGTTGGTTATAGGTGATGCTGGCGATCCCAGAGCACATAAGAGAGGTGTATTATTTGAGATTGTGTCCAATATAGCCAAGATGGTTTCGACAGATGGTGGTAGGCTGTCAGTAGTTAGTTGTGCATTTGGAAGTGAAATTCCTCCAAATTTAATAACTCCAGCAAAGGTACTAATCCCTAAAAAAGCATTAAGTGAAGTTGCCAAGTTTTTAGAAGAAGGGACTGTTCAGGTAGGGATAGATGCAAATAATTTTATAGTAAAAAAAGATAGAGAAATATTTATTGTTAGACTTTTAGAAGGAGAGTTCCCAGACTATAATGAAATATTGACCAAATCTGAAGATAATAAAGAAATTAGTTTTGATAGAAAACAATTTCTTATGATGCTAAAAAGAATGTCTATTCTATCTTCAGATGATTATAAATCCACTGTTTTTAATTTTACTGAAGATAAATTGACCATAATAAATACAAATCCTGATATCGGAGAATCAAGGGAAGAAATGGCTATAGAGTATAATGATGATCCGATAGAATTGGCTTTTAACTCAAAATATTTTATTGAAGCATTGCAGGTAATTAATAGCGAAAGTGTGAATGTGCGAATCGGAAGTGAAGTAACACCATGCTTAGTTGAAGGAGTTGATGATAAAAGTTTTTTAAGCGCAATCATGCCAATGAATAGGAATTGAATAAATCAATTTTTGGAAGTATATAATGAACAGACGATGTTTGCAGTGTGGCTTTATTGGTAGCATGGATACATGGTTTGCATCCAGTTGTGTGCCGGTTATCATTGTGATGGTAGGTCTTGTAGTTTATTTTATTCCAGGTGTAATCCTTTGGATTTGGGCACATGGTAAGTACAAGTGTCCAGCGTGTGGAGCGGTCGGGAAGAACTCTTTATATTTTGAGAGAAATAAGGTAGAGAGCAAGGATAATTTTGTTGATCTGAAGCA
>JBDRFR010000009.1:0-19843 GCA_043818675.1 Nanobdellota archaeon | reverse complement strand
GAAAGTTATGTTTCAGCAGAACGGATTAATGTTTCAATAGAAGAGCCGGCTAGCATAAGATTCAACATAACCTTTACAAACAATACCCCTGTTTTGATAAGGTGGTATATTGACGGCACACAGAATGTATCAGCCCAGAACAAGTCTTTCTACAACTGGACAGGCAACTATACACAGGCAGGAAATTATCTAATCTTAGTTAACATCTCCAATAACGCCGGCTACAGTTATCAGTTCTGGAATTTGACTGTACTAGATGCAGACCAGACTCCGCCAGGGATAAATTTCACCCAACCGACACTTGGCAACAACACAATCCAGACCCAGCAGTATTTCGATATAAACGTTTCAATAAAAGAATCAAGCTTAAAAGAAATAATATATAACTGGAACGGAACCAATTATTCGATTTATAATGATTCTTTGGTTTTGATGTATAATTTTGATAATGTTAGTGCTTTAGGTGAGGGAACAAGCGATAATATCACTGTTGATCTTTCAGGTTACGGGAATAACGGGACTATTTATAACATGACTGAAGTTGGCGGCAATTACACAACTGGCAAATACAGAAAGGGTTTGAGTTTTGATGGTGTTGATGATTACGTTACACGTGCTTCTACCCTGTGGGGGATTGCAAATGCCTGGAGCGTATCTGTTTGGTATAAGCAGAGTGTTGCAGCAGACGGGCTGTATATTTGGAATATTGGAGATAAAATGACGGATAATGACCCGAACGAATTTAAATTGGTATCAAATTATGTTTACATAGCGGATAATGCTGGTGATTATTTTAAATATTATTCGGGTATTCCGACGTTCACTGATACTTGGACTCACACAACTGTAACGTGGGATGGTACTAATCTAAAGGTATATCAGAATGGGGCAGACATCACAGGTTCATTAACAAAGACTACAGATAATGCCGGAACAATGACTAATACAAACAGAGCTTTATGGCTAGGAGTTTATCCTGTTGACGGTAACCCCAGCAATTATTATTTCAAAGGTTTGATAGACGAAGTCCGCATCTGGAACCGTACCTTATCTGCAGCAGAAATCCAGATCCTTTACATGAGTAACCTAAAAAAATATGATTCAGAGAACTGGTCATTATATGTAAACCAAAGTAAAAATTCAACCACGGCATTAACAGATGGTCCATACACCTACAAAGCTTATGCCAAAGACACCGCAGGAAACCTAAACGCAACAGAAACAAGAACAATAACAATCGACACTACACCGCCAAAATTAACAATCATCTCCCCAACAGCAATAACACACACAACAAACAGGATTGAATTTAATATATCAGCTAATGAACAATTGGATTCCTGCCATTACAGTATTGACAACTGGGCAACAAACGTAAGCATGGTTGCAGTAAACACAACCTATCTTAACAAATCATCAACAATTACAGACGGAACCTATACAGCTGAATTTTTCTGTAATGATACATTAAACAACATCAACATGACTGAGAACGTTACGTTTACCATTGATACAGGTTTCCCTCAGATTAATTTCACCCAGCCAACACCAGGAAACAATACTATGCAAACACAGCAGTATTTCGATGTGAACATATCGATAAAAGAAGCCCTGTTAGAAGAAGTTATCTACAACTGGAACGGTACAAATTACACTCTCTACAATGATTCTTTGGTTTTGATGATGAACTTTGATAATGTTTCTGCTTTGGGTGAAGGAACAAGCGATAACATTACAGTTGATCTATCTCGTTATGGAAATAATGGGACTATCTATAACATGACTGAAGTTGGAGGGAATTATACAGCAGGTAGATATGGGAATGGGTTGAGTTTTGATGGGGTTGATGATTATGTAGTTGTTGCTGATGAATCCGATTATGATTTTGAAATAACAGATGATTTTCTATTAAGTGCATGGATAAAGGCAAGTACCTCAAACTCAATGGATGCTGGAATTATTGCTAAATATAATACATCCTCAAACATAGGTTTATACACTTATATAGACTATATTGGGGAAACTTATAAGCTTTATTTGTCTTTATGGAATGCAGCCGACAATAGGATTATTGTGAGAGCGGATGATACTACACTAAATGATAATAATTGGCATCATATTGCTATTTTTTATGATGGAAACAGTGATGCTAGTGGTGTTCAGATATATATAGATGGAGTGAATGAAACAATAGCTATTGTCCAAGATACTTTAACAAATTCAATATTAAATAATGAATATTTTACTATTGGTGGAAGAGGGACAAGTGGCAGTGGAGCCACAAGACAATATTTCAACGGCACAATTGACGAAGTAAGAATTTGGAACAGAACTTTATCAGCATCAGAAATCCAGATACTTTACATGTCAAACCTGAAAAAATATGATACTGAAAACTGGACCTTATATGTAAACCAATCCTTAAACTCAACCGATATTTTACCAGATGACGCATACACCTACTACGCCTACGCAAAAGACACTGCAGGAAACCTAAACAGTACAGAGGTAAGAACAATAACCATCGACACAACCACCCCAAAACTATCAATCATCAGTCCAACTGTAACAACATATGCAACAAGTAGAATAGAATTTAACATTTCAGCAAACGAGCAATTAGATTCCTGCCATTACAGCATAGACAACTGGGTAACAAACGTTAGCATGGTTGCAGTAAATGCAACCTATTATAATAAAAGTTCAACAGTATCAGACGGAACCTATACAGCCAAATTCTTCTGCAACGACACATTAAACAATATTAACATGACGCAAAACGTTACATTTACAGTTGATACAACCGCATCAGGCATTAATTTCACAGCTCCCACACCCGGAAACAACACCCTCCAGACCCAACCTTATTTCAAGGTTAATGTTTCCATAAAAGAACCCAGCCTAAAAGAAATTATCTACAACTGGAACGGAACTAATTATACAATCTACAATGATTCATTAGTCTTGATGTATAATTTTGACAATGTTTCTGGCTTAGGTGAAGGGATAAGTGATAACGTAACTGTTGATCTGTCCCGTTATGGAAATGATGGAACCATCCACAATATGAGCGCTGTTGGCGGTAATTACACAACTGGAAAATACGGGAAAGGCTTAAGTTTTGATGGTATTGATGATTATATTGAAATTCCAAATAGTGCTAGCTTAACATGGAGCGATATGACGTTTTCAGTATGGTTCAAATTAGATAAAAATGATGTCCCTTACAATCTGATTGGAAAGGTCAGGGATGGTAGTACGACAGACAGTTCTTATTATCTTGGGGTTACTTCTGATAATGAGATCATTTATATCCCTTATGATTCCTCTGAAAATTCTGATACAGCAACAACATCTGGAGCAGATTTAGCAGCAGATACATGGTATCATGTTGTAGCAGCAATGGATGATACAGCTATCAAAATATATCTAAACGGCGTACTTCTGAAAACCGCTGCAGTTAGTAAAACATACGGCACAGGAAATGCAGCTCTTTTGTTTGGTGATAGTCCTGCTTTTAGATATTATCGGTGGGATATAACTGATGGAAACGACGCTAATATCTATGTAGGCCAGTTTCAGATCTACGATGGCAGCGCTTTAATAACTCCAAGCACGATGACTGCAACGTCTGTCCCATCGCCTTACGTGGTTTCCTATAGTGCTTCATGGGAAGGTGACGAAAACTGGCGAAGTTACTTTGCAATGGATTCGATTATCGGGAGCTCGCCAGCCGACGGAATGGGGTGGAATCTGCAGGGCAATGTTGGGTGGTATGAGATTGACCTAGGCAGAAGCTACAAAGTAACCTCCTATAAGATCTACTCCACCAGCCACGATGCATGTCCAAGAACATGGACTTTTGAAGGCTCACATACTGGTGATTTTTCAGGTGAGGAAGTGATACTTGATTCCCGGGCTAATATTAATGACTGGGGTGCTGATACCGCGGCTGCTTATAGTACAAGTATTAATCGGTTCAACGGCACTATCGACGAAGTAAGAATCTGGAACAGAAGCCTAACTGCTTCAGAGATCCAGATTTTCTACAAGTCAAACCTCAAAAAATACGATCTGGATAACTGGTCATTTTTCATTAATCAGACTAAAAACTCGACTGCTGTCTTAACAGATGGTGCGTACACATACCTTGTATTTGCAAAAGACACAGTAGATAACTTAAACCAGACAGAAACAAGGACAATCACAATCGATAATACCGCACCTCAGTTAACGATAATCTCACCAGCGTTAGCAGCTTATACAGGCAATCGGATTGAGTTCAACATATCAGCTAATGAACAGTTGGATAGCTGCCATTACAGTATAGACAACTGGCTAACAAATGTAAGTTTAGTATCAGTAAACACAACTTATTATAACAGATCCTCAACCATATTTGAGGGAACTTACACAGCCAAATTCTTCTGCAACGACACATTAAATAACATTAACATGGATGAGTATGTAACATTTGCTGTTGACACAATCTATCCCAAAATTAATTTCACCCAGCCAACCCCTGGAAGCGCAGCTTCGATCATAACTAATTCGGTGACAGTTAATGTTTCAATCACAGACTCGAATTTGCATGAGGTAAAATATGATTGGGATGGTACAAACGAAACAACGATAAAAGCGGATATATATAATTTAACTGCGAATTTTACGATTGTTGACCTGAATACTTTTAGTTATAATAATGGCACTACAAGTGTTTCTTTCTTTGATAGTACTTTGGTTATGATGTTTAATTTTGATAATGTTAGTGTTTTGGGTGAGAGCAATGCTTACGTTGTAGATCTTAGTGAGTACGGAAATGACGGGATTGTCAGCGGAAGTGTCTGGAATTCAAGCGGGAAATATGGGGGTGCGATGCAATTTGACGGAAATGATGACGTTATCAATTTAACGACTAAAAACATCAACCAAAGCGCCGGTACTGTATCAATGTGGATCAAACCAGCAGCTGCTGGAGATGATAATAAGAATTATACGTATCTTTCAACACCTTCTGAGATCAGCAGTGCGGAAAATGGCTTGGTCTTATTGATGCATTTTAATAATGACTCGATGGAAAATGATACGCATGTTTATGATTGGAGCGGCAATGGATATAACGGTACTAGTTATATCAATAATTCTGATGGTAGTCTAAGAGGCCCAGACGCTGAAGGTAAGTATGGCGGAGCATACGAATTTGACAGCGTTGATGATGTTATAGAAATTCCAAAGATACAGTTTACTGCAACACAAAGTTTCAGCATCTGTTCATGGGTAAAAGTAAAAGGATATGTTGGCGGCCCTGGCGCATTCGGCGTTTATGGTAGGATAATAGCCCTAAAAAGCGGCGGCGGAAGAAACTACGAACTGTCTTTGTATGAAGGAAGCAATCGTGTCTTTTTTACAAATTGTGTTGACGGTGCAGATACCTGGGGCACTTCAGGAGTGATTGTTAATAATAAGTGGTACTTTGTTTGCGGAGTGCATAGTGATGCAGCTAACAGTAACTATATCTACACCAACGGCGCCTTAGATACCAGTAAGGGAAGTGTTGGAGATAATTGTGACCCAGGGATGCCCTATACAACAATAGGTGCTGGCTCAGAAACAACTTTTTATACTGGCTTCTTTAATGGAACTATAGATGAGGTTGCGATCTGGAACAGAAGCTTAACAGCGCCAGAGATAAAAGATATGTACTTGGGTGGTCTCTCGCTCCATAAAGACACAGACAATAATCTAAGGTTCCATGTTGGTAATGAAACGCTGACAACAAGCATTTCTGCCTGGTCAGCAGATGATTGGCATCATGTTACAGCAACCTTTGATGAAAACACAGGCGTAAATTTATATGTTGATGGTTCAAAACAAAACACAAAATCCGGATTTACTGCACCAGGGATCATCAATAATATCTCTTATCTTGGAAACGATGAAATAAGTAGAAGCGATTTCAATGGTAAAATCGACGAGTTTAGGGTTTGGAGCAGGAACCTTTCAACTGTCGAGGTAAACCAACTGTACGCTTCTAACTTAAACAAATACGCTTCAGACAAATGGCAGTTTTATATCAACCAAAGCACAGGCGGAAATTATTCTTTGGAGGCAGATGGTGCAGGAAAAATCAATTTTAGAAAAATCAATGCATCTGACTATAATCTATATCTGAATAAATCATCCTTGGTTGACGGAACCTTTAGCTATCAAGCGTTCGCTCATGATCTCACAGGAAAAATAAACCAGACAGAGGAAAGGACAGTGACAATAAACGTGAACAATCCTAAACTAACTATAATCAGTCCAACTGCAACCACTTACACAACTTCAAGGATCGAATTTAACATATCAGGAAATGAACAGTTAGATGTTTGCCTTTACAGTATAGACAACTGGGCAACAAATGTGAGCATGGCTGCAGTAAATACTACGTACTTTAACAAGAGTTCAGCTGTTGCAGATGGAACCTACACAGCCAAATTCTTCTGCAACGACACTATAAACAATATTAACATGACTGAGAACGTTACTTTCACTATTGATGCAACAACCTATCCAAAGATGAATTTCACTCAACCAACCCCTGGGAATGCAACTGTAAATTCGACCAATTCAGTGAGAGTAAATGTTTCAATCATAGAACCAAATTTGGACGAAGTAAAATATAATTGGAATAGGGTAAATGAAACAACAATAAATATCGGGGCGAATAATCTGACTGCGAATTTCACAATTGCTGATTTGAATAATCTTACTTATAATAATGGGTCGCAGAGTGCTATTTTGTTTGATAGTTCTTTGATTTTGATGTTAAATTTTGATAATGTTTCTGCATTGGGTGAGAATTCAACTTATGTTGTGGATGTAAGCGGAAATGGAAATAATGGGACTGTAATCGGAGCTGTTGTTAACTCAAGCGGAAAATACGGAAAAGGGTTCACTTTTAACGGTGATGATTATATTACCATCCCTGATAAAGATATGCTTGATGGGATGATTACTTTAACGGTATCTGCTTGGATTTATCCACGTAGTTTTTCAAACAGTGTTTATGGGACGATAATTCAGAAATCGGATGCTGTTCTTGCCCAATATACCATGTTTACATCTGGTAGCGGTGATGCAGGTTGGATAAATTATGGGATTTGGGCTGTTTCTCCAGCTGGATGGAATTGGGTTTCTGCAAGCGGTGTTAAAAAATATGAATGGAGTTTTATGACACTTGTGTATAACGGAAGCCAAATGGTCGGATATGTTAACGGTGCTAAAGTCGGAAATAAATCTGTTTCAGGCGCAATCACCAAAGGCACTTTGCCGTTAGTAATCGGCGCATGGTATAATTTAGTTGACCATGAATTCAACGGTACAATAGACGAGGTCAGCATCTGGAATCGTTCTCTTTCAGCGAATGAAATCAGACAATTATACTTATCAAATCTAAACAAATACGACACAGACAAATGGCAGTTTTATATCAACCAAAGCACAGGCGGGAATTATTATTTAGATGTTAAGGGGGCAGGAAATATTTATTTTCAAAAGATCAACGCATCTAACTATCTTTATTATTCGAATAAATCATCATTGGTTGATGGAACTTACACATACCACGCATACGCAAAAGACAAAGCAGGGAACTTAAACCAGACAGAAACAAGATATATAACAATAAATGCAAATAATCCTAGACTGACAATCATCAGTCCAACAGCAAAAACTTACACTACTAATAGGATCGAATTCAACATTTCTGGTGATGATCATTTAGATACCTGCCACTATAGTATAGACAGCTGGGCAACAAATGTGAGCATGGTTTCTGTAAATGCTACGTACTTTAACAAGAGTTCAGTTGTTGCTGATGGAAGCTATACTGTAAAGTTCTGGTGTAATGATACATT
This sequence comes from Nanobdellota archaeon, assembly GCA_043818675.1. Taxonomy (GTDB): domain Archaea; phylum Nanobdellota; class Nanobdellia; order Woesearchaeales; family DATDXC01; genus JBDRFR01. The sequence continues at coordinate 11,942 of JBDRFR010000009.1, read as the reverse complement.
GAACCACATCAATATGACTCAAAATGTTACATTCACAGTTGATACAACCGCTCCAAACATCAACTTCACCCAGCCTACACCTGGAAATAACACAATGCAGACCCAGCAGTATTTTAATGTAAATGTATCTATTACAGAATCTTCATTAAAAGAAATAATCTATAATTGGAACGGAACCAATTATACAATCTATAATGATTCCTTAGTATTGATGATGAATTTTGATAATGTTTCTGTTTTAGGTGAAAACTCAACACATGTTGTTGATTTGGGTATCTATAGCATAAACGGAACTTGGAATGGTGGTGGAAGGTCAAACGGAACAGCTAAGTACGGTTCATATTCTGGTAGTTTTGATGGAAACGATTATGTTGCTATTGCAGATAACGAAAACTTGAACGTTTTAAACACTAATAATTATGCGATCCAAGCCTGGTATAAATATACTAATGCAGAGAGTGGAAATGATCAATACGATTGTATTCTAAATAGACCATCAGAATTTTATTTCGATGTGCATAAAGGAGGTGGCGGTGTTAGGGTGAGCACTGAAGGAGGTAATGTTGTTCAAAAATCCTATACTTTTAGTGCTGGGAGGTGGTATCACATCATAGCGTCCAATAATGGTGGAACAGTTACAATATATGTAAATGGTCGGAGTATTGGTAGTGGTGCATTAGCATCTGCAACAAGTTCAGGCGATGTTTACATTGGTGGATTTTACAGGGGAGGTTGGCTCACAAATGAATTTGTTGTTGGTTCAATAGACGAAGTAAGGATCTGGGACCTCTCCTTAACTCAAGATGAGGTCCAGCTCCTCTATATGTCAAACCTTCAAAAATACGACAATGAAAACTGGAGCTTATATGTTAACCAATCCCTAAACTCAACAGCAGTCTTAACAGACGGCACTTACACCTACAAAGCTTATGCTAAAGACACAGCAGGAAACATAAACAGTACTGAGGAAAGAACAATAACAATACAGCTCCCAACTAACATAACAAACCTTTATCCAAACAGGACGTTAGGCGAAAGCCTTGATCCAGCTAACCTTATTAATATTTCCATAATTGAGCCAAACAATATAACTTTCAATATAACTTACACAGGCTCTAGTGTAACCATCAACTGGACAGTAAACGGCACAGAAAAAACTTCATTTAGAAACAAAGCAAGATTCAACTGGACCGGTAACTTTACACAGGCAGGCGATTATTTAATTTCAGTAAACGTATCAAACTCTGTTGGCCACAGCGAAAAATCATGGATCCTGACAGTAAATGAATCAGGCTGCGGGGATACTTTAACTGTTTCCACAGCAGTCCTTATCAATTCGTCTTCACTGCAGCAGACCTGCTACCAATATATCTACATTCAGGATGGCGGAACATTAACTGCAAATGTTCCGTTATTTGTGAATAAAACAATGATTGTTTACAATGGGGGAACACTAACTCATACAGCCGGTAATATGAACAGAAATGATAGTATTAATATTACAGTAAAAGGTAATTTAACAATTGAATCTGGTGGGTTGATCAATGTAACTAGTAAAGGTTATGCTGGTGGTGCTTGCGCTACAGGTTCAACAGCTAGCGAGGCTGGGTCAGGACCTGGCGGTGGCGGAGGAATATCTGGTGTGGATACTCAAAAAGGAGGCGGCGGTGCTGGCTATGCTGGTTTTGCAGGTTATGGAATATCGGCCTGGGCTGCAATTGGAGGTACCGGAGGAAACCAGTATGGTTCTTTTTTGGCTCCTACAGAACTGGGTTCAGGAGGCGGAGGCGGACAGGGCTTCAGTACTTGCACCAATGGAGGAAACGGTGGCGGAGCAGTTTTCATTAATATAACAAACATATTGAACATAAGTGGAAACATAAATGCAAATGGGATTACTGCGACATCAATTGGGGGAACAGCTACAGGTGGCGGAGGCTCAGGTGGTAGTATTTATCTTCTATCTAATATATTCACAGGCAACGGCTCTATTGCTTCTGATGGAGGCAGTGGCGGGGATATATCCGGTTCTGGGGGGGCAGGTGGAGGAGCTTCAGGTGGAAGAATTGCCATTTATTATACAACAAAAACATATATTGGAACAATAACTGCTTATGGTGGGGCATTTGGAACCGGCTCATCTAATAATGGCATACCACTATCAGGAGCAGCAGGAACAATATACTTCAATAAGTCCGGTGCATCAGGGTTTGATTTAATCTTATCAGGTGGTCCAAGCACTATTGATACTTTTACTTCTTTAGGAACAAATAATTATACTATCAATAACCTTACGATAAACAATGCAAAAACAAATATCACAGGAAGCATAAGCGTGACAAATAAAACTTTGGTCATTATTGATTCAACCTTAACAATTTCTTCTGGAAACCTTACAGCTGCAGATGCTCTTACAGTAGATAACTCTACATTAACAATTGATTATATTAATGTTGGAGCTAATAACATAACTTTGTTCAACTCAAAAATAAATGTTGAAGATATTAAAAATTCACCGATATTTAATCTTAGCAGTTCAACTCTTTCAATTTTTGACAGCAATTCAAAAACAATGGATTCTATCTATTTATCAAACAGCGTATTAAATTATTCTTCAGGAACGCAGTTGTTTGTTAACAAAGGTATAACCCTTTCAGGCACTAGCACATTAACAATAAGTTATTTGAATATATCTACTTTAACAATACCATCTGGTTCTACAATTACTCACCAGCCTAACAATACTTTAGGTCTTAACATCACAGCAATTAATCTAACAATAGAATCTGGGGGCAGTATTAATTTATCTGGTAAAGGTTATACAGGCGGTGCTTGTACCACGGGTGCAACAGCTAGCGGCACCGGATCAGGACCTGGCGGTGGCGGAGGAATATCTGGTGTAGATACCCAAAAAGGCGGCGGCGGCGCCGGTTATGGTGGTTATGGTGGTTATGGAATATCAGCCTGGGCAGCAACCGGTGGATCTGGAGGCAGCCATTACGGCTCTTTAATATTTCCGATAGGACTGGGCTCAGGTGGTGGCGGAGGACAAGGATTCGCCGATTGCTCCAATGGGGGAAACGGAGGAGGCGCAGTTTTCATAAATGTAACAGATACATTAAACATAAGTGGAAATATTTATACAGACGGGATTAGTGCAATCTCCTTTGGTGGCTCAGGAATTGCACCCGGCGGAGGAGGTTCAGGCGGCGGCGTTTATATTGTATCTAATACATTCACAGGCTATGGCTCTATCACTTCGGATGGGGGACGTGGTGGAGATGTAACTGGTGGTTCTGGGGGAGCAGGAGGCGGAGCTTCAGGCGGAAGAATAGCGATTTATTATTCTACAAAAACTTATACAGGAACAACAACAGCTTATGGTGGAAGATTTGGAACCGGCGCATCTAATAATGGCATACCGCAGACAGGGGCAGCCGGAACAATCTACCTAAAACAAAACTCCAATTTTTACTTCAGCTTAGTTATCGACAACAACAACCGATATGGGGGGCTCACACCAATCAACACAACCTACACAAACGGAACTATTGGAAACCTTACTATTGTGTATGGTGCAATCGCATCCTTCAAAGAGCCATACTACATATTAAACGCAACCGGCACGATAAACTTAACAAACTCAACCCTTTCAGTAACAAGCGCAAACACCAGAATCCATTTCAAATTCAACAGGTCCTTTATAGACACCTATACAACTTACCCAGCGTCTTTCAAGTTAACCTATGAAAACAGCAGTGCTGGAAAGATCTTTTTTGTTGATGCTGTAACAGGCATTGAAAACCTAAGCATCAATATAAAGATAAGAAATAATTCAGCGTTTGCAAACTCAAGCGAAATTTCCGGCCTAAACAAATATTCAAACATTACCCTTTATAGCATCGGAAATAGGGGATTTGCCCCGCCAAAGCTTTACAGGGACGCTTCCTTCTGCACAGATTGTTATAATTTTACAAGCTTGGAAGCGCAGACAGTAATCTTTAATGTGACCGGATTTTCAAACTACAGTATTGGCGATGGAAGTACAGTGCCTGTTATTAACAGCTCAAGGCTATTTTCAGAAACAAATACCACATTTAATGTTTTGGCAGGCTATTGTAATGCAACAGACGAAGACCTGGACAATCTTATATATTATTATAAATGGTACAGGAATGGCACTTTGAATATCTCCGGTAAAACCGCTACAAGTTATACCCAGGGCACAGAAATAAATGTTCATAATATCTCCAGCATAAATCTTACAGTAGGGGATAACTGGACTTTGGGCTGCCTTGCAAGTGACGGTGATTATAATTCAAGCTGGCTGAATAGCAGTTCAGTTCTGATAATACCTGCTGAGTTACAGGTAACATTAAATCTTCCGATAGATTTAAACCATTCAGTCTCGTTAACTGATACAATCACATTCAACTGTTCAGCAATAGACTCCAATACTTTAACAAATATCTCATTATATTCTAACCTAAATGCTTCAGCCGGCTGGTCAAGGATAGCAAATAAATCGTTAACAGGAAATTCCAACTCCACAGTATTTGCACTAAATACAACTGCTCTGATTGGTGTTGATATTCTCAAAGATTCCGCATTTAAATGGAACTGTCTTGGGTATGATTCAACAGGACTATCAGATTGGGGTAATAGTAACTTCACGTTCAGCGGCTGGAATTTAGGTACATACGGCAATACCACCTTTAATACATCAGGTAATTTCATAGGATTGCTTCCAAATTCTTCAGGCTTATACGAAAATAAATCAGGTAACTACACTTCCAGGATCTTTAACGCAACCTACACCGCTTCATGGAAAAACATCAGCTGGGATGTAGGGTTTAATTTCTATAATAGGGAGCTGCCAGGTAATATGGAAGATGAAACATTAACTTATAGTGATGGAGTTAACATGAGCGGCAATGTTTTATTGATGCATTTCAATAATGATTCAGTTTATGAAAATTCAACACATGTTTATGACTGGTCTGGGAATGATAATAATGGGACCTTGTATGGCACTGGAAGATCAAATGGTACAGGTAAATTGGGAACTTATGCAGCTACTTTTCATGGAATTGAAGATTATTTGAATGTTTCTAGTTCAACTGGAGATGATCTGAATCCTCCAACACAGATAAGCATAACAGCTTGGATTAAAAGGACCCTTCCGAGCAAGAATGAAATGATTGTTGCAAGAATGGATACAAGCACAACAAGAACCTACTATTTGGGCTTTACTAATGATGAACTCCAAATGGAAGTTTCAGAAGACGGAACAACTACAGATAGGGAATGGGATGAATCTTCATCAGTTATCAATGATATTAATTGGCACCATGTTGCTGGAACTTTTGATGGTTCAGTAGTAAGGTTATATATTGATGGGGTTGATGACACAGATGGCAGTCCTAATGGAGATGCTACCTCTATACATCAAAATCCTTCAGATGTTATAATAGGATATGACGTAGTTGATGCCAGCAGACACTATAACGGCACAATAGACGAACTAGCAATCTGGAACCGCTCCCTCTCAGCAGCTGAAATCCAAAACATCTACAAAAGAGGAGCATTAAGATTAAACCTATCAGCAAGGACATGCAACGATCCAGCCTGCGACACCGAAACCTTCACCAATCTAGGCTCAAATAATACCTTAACAGACATCTCTTCCTTAACAAGCAACCAATACTTCCAGTACAAGTTTAATTTCGAAACAGATGACGCAAACTACACACCGCAATTGACGACCAATTCTGTAACAATCGGTTATGAACTTACACCACCAACAATCACAAACCTTTATCCAAACAGAACATTAGGCGAAAGCCTTGATCCTGCTGATTTGATCAATATCTCCATAAAAGAGCCAAATAACATAACCTTTAACATAACTTACACCGGTTCTAATGTAAACATTAACTGGTCTGTTAACGGATCAGACCAATCCAATTTCAGAAACAAAGTAAGGTTCAACTGGTCAGGTAATTACACCCAAGCTGGAGATTATCTGATTTTGGTTAATGTTTCAAACGCTGTAAGCCATAGCGAGAAATCATGGATACTTACAGTAAACGAATCAGGCTGTGGCGATACTTTGACAGTATCAACTACAATATTGTTGAATTCATCATCTTTGCAACAGACCTGCTATCAATATATTTACATTCAGGATGGCGGAACATTAACTTCCAATGTTCCATTAACTGTAACAAAGAATCTGTTCATCTACAATGGCGGTACTCTAACCCATACAGCAGGCAATATGAACCGAAACGATACTATCAATATCACAGTTAAAGGTAATCTGACAATTGAAGCTGGCGGCATCATCAATGTAACCGGTAAAGGCTATGCTGGCGGTATCGCCAGAACTTCAGACGGTTCAGGTCCTGGCGGCGGAAAGAAGGAGACCAGTCCTACAGGAGTCGAAGCCGACGGTGGCGGCGGAGCAGGCTATGGCGGTTATGGTGGAAAAGGCGGTTATCGGACCACCGATACATCAGGAAGAGGGGGAGCTTCGTACGGGCCATTGACAAAACCAACATATCTTGGTTCAGGTGGTGGCGGCGGATACGCAACAAATGGCGCGAATGGCGGTGGAGCCATTATCTTAAATATTACTGGTATGTTAAACAATAGCGGCTTAATAAGCGCAGACGGAAGCAGTACCTATTATTATTATCCTGGCTCACCTACTGGCACGGGTGGTGGCGGTTCTGGCGGCAGCATTTATATTGTTACCGGCAATCTTGCAGGTAACGGCTCTATTAGCTCAAAAGGCGGTTATGGCGGAGGTGTTGGGTCTGGTGGTGCTGGCGGCGGTGCATCCGGCGGCAGAATAGCTCTTTATTACACAGGAAAATCCTATACTGGAACATTCACTGCCTACGGTGGCGCTTTTGGAACAGGCTCGTCAACAGCTAATGGGCAAAGTGGCGCAGCCGGAACAATCTACCTAAACCAAAGCTCTAAACAGTATTTTGATCTGATAATAGATAATGGTCCAGCAAAAGCAGGTGTTATAACTCCTTTAGGCCATAATAATTATACAATTGGCAATCTTACGATAAATACTGCCCAAGTAAACATAACAGGGACAATAACAGTTAAAAATAACACATTAAAAATCTCAAATTCAACCCTTACAATCTACTTTGGAAATCTTAGTGTTATTTCAGGGTCTAATGTTACTTTCTTTGAATCTGTTATGTCAGCTCAGGATATGGATTCCAAATCAATTTTTAATTTTACTGACTCAACGATAACATTATCTTCTGACAATATTAGATTCTGGACAAGCGCGTATCTGTCAGGCAGCACAGTCACTTTTTCTTTAGGAAGCTTAAATATAACTAGTGATTTTGCAATTAAAAGCACAATCCTTTCCATAGGTTCTGGAAACCTAAGTTTACGATACAATAATTTGACAGTGGATAGTTCAACAATCACAGCAAAGGATATTGTTGGTCCTGTAATTTATAATTTTACAGGGTCTACAATAACCTTATCAACCAACAATACAAGAAATTGGCAGTCTGTTTCTCTTATCAGTACAGCTTTAACTCTGTGCCACTTAAACATATCAACTCTTACTGTGCATACCGGTTCGGTATTAAGTCATCCTTCAGGAAATCCTTATGGCCTGAATATTACAGCTAAGAATTTAACAATAGAAGCAGGCGGGATGATCAATGTAACCGGTAAAGGCTATGCCGGCGGGATAGCTGGCACTTCAGACGGTTCTGGACCGGGCGGAGGGAAGAGAGCTACTAGTCCAACCGGAATAGAAGCAGATGGCGGCGGCGGAGCAGGCTATGGTGGTTATGGTGGAAAAGGTGGTTATCGAACAACTGACACATCAGGAAGCGGCGGATCTTCGTATGGGTCATTGACAAAACCATTAGATCTAGGCTCAGGCGGCGGTAGTGGATACGCAACTAATGGTGCAAAAGGCGGCGGTGCCATTTTCTTAAATATTACAGATATACTAAATAACAGCGGTTTGATAAGTGCAGACGGAAGCAGCACCTATTATTATTCACCTGGCTCACCTACTGGTACAGGAGGTGGCGGTTCTGGCGGCAGCATTCATATTACTGCTGGCAATTTTGTAGGTAATGGCTCTATTAGCTCAAAAGGCGGGTATGGCGGAAGTGTTGGGTCTGGTGGTGCTGGCGGCGGTGCATCTGGCGGAAGAATAGCTCTTTATTATTCCGGCAGATCATATACAGGGACATTCACTGCCTACGGTGGCGCTTTTGGAACAGGCTCGTCAACAGCTAATGGACAAAGGGGCGCGGCCGGAACAATCTACCTCAAGCAAAACTCCAGTAATTATTTCAGCCTGATAATCGACAACAACAACCAAATTGGAGTTAATACACCAATCAATACCACCTATACAAACTCAACCATAGGAAACCTAACAATAGTGGACGCAGCATACGCATCATTCACAGAACCTCTTTATATATTAAACGCAACCGGCACGATAAACTTAACAAATTCCACTATTTATGTTGCAAGCGCAGACACAAGGATCCATTTCAAATTCAACAGGTATTTTATAGACACCTACACCACTTACCCAGCATCATTTAAGCTAACCTATGAAAACAGCAGTGCTGGAAAGATCTTTTTCATAGATGCTGTAACAGGAATTGAAAACCTAAGCTCAAACATAAAAATAAAAAACAATTCAGCGTATGTAAACTCAAGCGAGATTTCCGGCCTAGACAAATATTCAAACATTACCCTTTATAGCATCGGAAACAGGGGATTTGCCCCGCCAAGGCTTTACAGGGATGCTTCCTTCTGCACAGATTGTTATAATTTTACAAGCTTGGAAGCGCAGACAGTGATCTTTAATGTGACCGGATTTTCAAACTACAGTATTGGCGAGGGAAGTACAGTGCCTATTATTAACAGCTCAAGGCTATTTTCAGAAACAAATACCACATTTAATGTTTTGGCAGGCTATTGTAATGCAACAGACGAAGACCTGGACAATCTTATATATTATTATAGATGGTACAGGAATGGCACTTTGAATATTTCCGGTAAAACCGCTACAAGTTATACCCAGGGCACAGAAATAAACGTTCATAATATCTCCAGCATAAATCTTACAGTAGGGGATAACTGGACTTTGGACTGCCTTGCAAGTGACGGTGATTATAATTCAAGCTGGCTGAATAGCAGCTCGGTTCTGATAATACCTGCAGAATTACAGGTTACATTAAATGTTCCGACGGATCAAAACCATTCAGTCTATCTGACTGATACAATTATATTTAACTGTTCAGCAATAGACTCCAATACTTTAACAAATATCTCATTATATTCTAACCTAAATGCTTCAGCAGGCTGGTCAAGGATAGCAAATAAATCGTTGACAGGAAATTCCAACTCCACAGTATTTGCAGTAAATGCAGCTGCTCTGATTGGTGTTAATAAATTCAAAGATTCAGAATATAAATGGAACTGTCTTGTGTATGATTCAACAGGACTATCAGATTGGGGTAATAGTAACTACACGTTCAGCGGCTGGAATTTAGGTACATACGGCAACACAACTTATAATATTTCAGGCGGTTTCATAGGATTATTGCCTAACTCTTCGGGATTATTCGAGAATAGGTCAGGTAATTATACTTCCAGAGTTTTCAACGCTACATACACCGCCACATGGAAAAATATTTCGTGGGACGTAGGATTTAATTTCTATAATAGGGAATTACCAGGCAACATGGAAGATGAAACATTAATTTACACTGATGGCGTTAATATGAGTGGTAATGTTTTACTTATGCATTTTAATAATGATTCTTCTTATGAAAATTCAACTCATGTTTATGATTGGTCTGGAAATGATAATAATGGCACTAGTTATGTAAATAATTCTGACGGAAGTCTTAGAGGACCAAATGCTACTGGCAAGTATGCAGGTGCTTATGCATTTGATGGGGTTGACGATTATGTGTCTAGTGGAGCAAATACAGCTAATGTAGGGACTTCGGATCTTACAATATCTACATGGGTAAAATGGGCTGGTTCTGGAGAATCCTATGGGGGAATCGTATCCAATGGACCTTTCCAAGGTGGTACTAATCATTATATTTTATATCGTAGAGACCTTACTAATAAATCCAGTATCAGAATTGATGATGGAACAAATTCTAAAGGTCTCACTTGGGGGGATGTATTAGAGAGTGATAGTTGGGTTCATGTAGCTGTTACAGTAGATAGAGATGGAAATGTAACAGGTTATTCCAATGGAGTAAAATCTGAGAGTGAATCCCATTCAGTAACAGGGACTCTTGATAGTTCTGAAAATTTTTATATTGGTGAAATGCTTCAAGGCAACCCTGGTTCTACCTCTCACTTAGGATATTTCAAAGGATTAATCGACGAAGTCGCAATCTGGAATAGAACACTATCAGCAGACGAGATCCTCAACATCTACAGGCGCGGAGTATTGAGATTAAACCTATCTGCAAGATCATGCAACGATTCAGTTTGCGACGGAGAATCTTTCACTAATCTAGGGAGCAATCACACCTTAACAAACTTATCCAACCTAACCTTCAACCAATACTTCCAGTACAAGTTTAATTTCGAAACAGACGATGCTAACTACACCCCTGAATTAACAACCAATTCTGTTACAATCGGTTATGAACAGGCAATTTACCAAGCTCCAAACATAACAAAACTTTACCCCAACAGTTCTCTAGGCGAAAGCTACCAGTTAGCAAACCTGATCAATATTTCAATAGCTGAACCAACCAATCTAACCTTTAACATAACTTACACCGGCTCCAGTGTGACTATCAACTGGACAGTTGATAGCAGAGAAATTTTAGCTTTCAGAAACAAAGCAGAATTTAACTGGTCCGGTAATTACACTCAGGCAGGCAATTATTTAATTTTAGTCAATGTTTCAAACAATGGTGGATCAAGCAGTAACTATTGGAACATGACTGTAAACAACACCAATTTACCGCCAATCACAACCCTAAACTCACCGACAAATAATAATCATTCAGTGCCATTGCCAGACAATATAGCTTTCAATTGTTCAGCAATAGATACTGACGCTCTTAAAAACATATCATTATACACAAACATAAATGGCATCTGGTCAAAAACCGCTAATAAAACTTTTACTGGCACCCAAAATTCCACAACTTTTACAGTTGTTCCGTCAGCTTTATTCGGCGCAAACAAATTTATCGATTCTGAATTCCAGTGGAACTGTTTAGTCTACGATATTGAAAATGTTAGTGATTGGGCAGATTCAAACTTCACTTTTAGCAGTTGGAATTTAGGGATGTATGGAAATACAACCTTAAACATATCTAATCATACAATAAGCCTATTGAAAAACTCTTCAGGTTCCTATGAAAACAGGACAGGAAACTACACTTCCAGAATTTTTAATGCAACTTTCATAGCATCCTGGCAAAACATCAGCTGGGACGTGCCGTTCTACTATTATGGGATGGAGCTGGCATCAAACCTAAATAATGAATCAGGCATTGGCGCAGTCAACATGACCGATAATGTCTTGCTGATGCATTTCAATAACGATTCAGTCTATGAAAATTCAACTCATATTTATGATTGGTCGGGTAATGATAATAATGGAACAGCATTTGGAGCATTCCCTAACTTAACAGATAAGAAAATAGGGGCAGCAGCTTTCGAATTTGACGGCACTAATGATTATATCCAGATTAATAATGTAAATTTCACCGGCCAGGCTAACATCACAATTTCTGTCTGGGTCAAAGCTCACGGCGGTACTGATGATTATATAATCGAGCTTCCTGACACCACAGATGGCTCACAAGGTCCAGGTATCCATCATAATAATGGTAACATAAGTTTCCAGATGATCACAAGCAGCGGCAGCTCATTGT
>JBDRFR010000008.1:0-22753 GCA_043818675.1 Nanobdellota archaeon | reverse complement strand
GAAAGTTATGTTTCAGCAGAACGGATTAATGTTTCAATAGAAGAGCCGGCTAGCATAAGATTCAACATAACCTTTACAAACAATACCCCTGTTTTGATAAGGTGGTATATTGACGGCACACAGAATGTATCAGCCCAGAACGAGTCTTTCTACAACTGGACAGGCAACTATACCCAGGCAGGAAATTATCTAATTTTAGTAAACATCTCCAATAATGCTGGCTACAGTTATCAGTTCTGGAATTTGACAGTACTAGATGCTGACCAGACTCCGCCAGGGATCAACTTCACCCAGCCAACACCCGGCAACAACACAATCCAGACCCAGCAATACTTTGATGTCAATGTTTCTATCAAAGAATCTTCTTTAAAAGAAATAATATACAACTGGAACGGAACTAATTACACGATCTACAACGATTCTTTGGTATTGATGATGAATTTTGATAATGTTTCTGAAATAGGAGAGAATTCAACACATGTTGTGGATATATCCGGCCACTGCTACGACAATAAAACCCAAATCTTAACCGAAGACGGCTGGAAATATTTTTACAATTTAAAAGATGAAAAAGTAGCAACTTTAAACCAAGAAACAATGCAGTTAGAATACCAGTTTCCTTATGAAAAACAAGTATTCAACTATAACGCAGAAATGTATAAAATAGAGCTAGAAGATGGAAGTAATCTTTTAGTTAGTGATAAGCATAAGGTTTATTCTAATCATTTATCTCCTATAGGCATCGTCATGGTGCCCGAATTCAATAAGAGTAACAGCTCTGTTAGCAGTATCAATCTCAAATTTGAGGACAAAGCTTTTCATAATATGAACTCTTCTTTCACCAGAAAGATCATACCTCAAAGGTTTGTAGTGATGGGGATTAGCGAGGATTTCGGCGACTTTTTTTTCAATAGCATTTCTAAGAACAGAGTTTTTTCTGCAAAATTTATTAATGATTTTTTTACAGGCAGGCTTGATTTCAAGAGTGTACATTTTCATTCAAATATATCAGAAACAGATTTTAGCCTGATTGACTTTTCTCGTTTTGCAGATTCTATTCTTTTCTTGAATTCTTCTTTAATAGGAAGTTCATCAACAGGATGCCAATCAATTTGTTCGCAGAATTTCCAATCTTCATCAGTAACTTCACCGGATTTAAGATATCTTTCAAATATTTCTTTCTTCAATACTTCTTCTCTTCCTGCATCAGACCAGTTTATCCATGAAAATGCAACTATCCTTTTCTTTACCGATGCCTCAAGTGGAACAGTTATACATGCCATTTATATTTCACCTCTTGCACGCAGTCTTTCCAATGCTATAAGTTTCTTTTTAATGCCTTGCTTAAATACTTCTGGCCAGTTTACCTGCGGTTGCTTATCCAATCTTGCTTTCAATTCATCGGGAATTGAAAATGTCATCCTTACAATTTTGTCCATCTTTAACACCTCATGTAATATCTTAGATACATGTAATTACATGGGCATATATAAATCTTTCGCTCTAAATCCGATAACAGATGTCTATTTTGATTATAAATCAGGAAAAGAAATCTATTTCTTAGATGAATATAACAATCCGGTTAAGGTAATGTCAATAACACAAGAGAATTATTCCGGTAAAATCTATGATGTTGATGTTCCTAATGATATAGTCCTTGTTAAAAGAAACAGAACTGCTTTATGGTCCGGAAATAGTAATAATGGAACATGGTATGGTGGCGGTAGGTCTAATGGGACAGCAAAGTATGGTGCATATTCTGGAAATTTTGATGGTGATGGTGATTATGTGAAAGTAAGTGATAATCCCAGCTTAAACTTTGGATCTAACAATGACTTCTCCATATCTACATGGGCAAAATTAGATTCATCATCTGATTACAGATACATATTTGTTAAAGCAAATCCTGCAGCAGAATATCAGGGGTATTACATGAGGTTCACCCAGACAACGGGAGATATTAAAGCAGGTATAGATCCGGGAGCAGGCGAGTATGAAATAGGTAGTTCTACCGATTATACTGGAACAGGATGGCACCAGTTTGTGATGACGGTTGATAGAGGTAGCGCAACCGGATTTAAGCTTTATGTAGATGGGTCTTTAGATGATACATATGCCGGAACAACAAATTCTGATATTGACACAACAAATCCCTTATATATAGGCATTGGAAGAGATGGAAGTTCATGGGACTTTGATGGGGAAATAGATGAATTAAGAATCTGGAACCGCTCTTTATCAGCAGCAGAAATCCAAATACTTTACATGTCCAACTTAAAAAAATACGACTCAGAAAACTGGAGCCTATACATAAACCAATCCCTAAATTCAACTAACATCCTACCAGACAACACCTATGCCTACGAAGCCTATGCTAAAGACACAGCAGGAAACCTAAACCAAACAGAAACAAGAACTATAACAATTGATACAACCAATCCAAAAATAACAATTATCTCACCAACAGCAACTTATCACACAGCCAGTAAAATTGAATTCAACATCTCATCAAATGAACAGTTGGATACATGCCACTACAGTATTGACAACTGGGTAACAAATGTCTCTATGGTTGCAGTAAACACAACCTATTTCAACAAGACTTCAACAATCACAGACGGAACCTACACAGCCAAATTCTTCTGCAACGACACATTAAACCATATAAACATGACTGAGAATGTTGCGTTTACAGTTGATACAGTTGCACCAAACATCAACTTCACCAAACCAACTCCCGGAAACGCAACAACACAAACCCAGCAGCATTTCAAAGTAAACGTTTCAATAAAAGAACCCTCCTTAAAAGAAGTAATCTATAACTGGAACGGAACCAACTACAGTATTTACAACGATTCATTAGTTTTGATGTTAAACTTTGATAATGTTTCATCCTTAGGTGAAAACTCAACTCATGTTGTTGATTTATCAGGCCATTGCTACGACAATAAAACACAGATTCTTACAGAAACCGGCTGGAAATATTTCTTTGATTTAGAAGATGAAAAGGTAGCAACATTAAACCAGGAAACCATGCAGTTAGAATACCAGCTTCCGTACGAAAAACAAGTATTCAACTACAACAAGGAAATGTATAAGATCATTTTAGAAGATGGAAGCGATTTATTAGTTAGTGATAAGCATAGGGTTTATTCATCTGGTGAGGCCAAAAATTCAATAACCTCTCTCGTAGTAAATACATCCACTTTTAATTGTCTCTTAAATAACTTGTCATTAGACCAGATTGGAAGTTTAAGCTTCAATGCAAGTCCAAAGAAATCAATATCTTTAAGAAATTCGTCTGTTTCTTCTTTTGTGAATCTACTTGTTAATGACTTTGCTTCATTAAAAGATGATTTATATTCATCCTCAGCAATAAAACAAACATGCAATGCAAGCTCTCTTCTTAATTTAATAAAATCATCTGAAGAGATTTTGGCTTTAGTTTGTAATTCTTCTGAATGCTTATTTATTTCTCGAAGAGAAAATTCAGGAGCAAAAAGGTCTAGTTTTGGCATTAATGATTTAAAGGCAGATCTATTCCAGAAGAATGTCATTAACACATTTGTATCAACAACCAATTTCATTTATATCAGGCCTTTTTTCTTTAACTCAGCAAGCCTGTCACTTCTTGAAGCACGCTGTAACTTGACTGCCCAATCTGTAAATTCTGCTTCTGCTTTAAGTTTTTTCAACATCTCTTCTTTCCAAGCCAGCTGCCTTGCCTTAAATTCTATAGACTTCCTGATGAATCCAGACCAGTTTACTTCTGAAAACTTTTTCATAAGTCCTCTTGTTTCCTCAGGTATAGATAATGTAACAGATACCATTTTTAATTTACCTCCATTTGATGTTAAAAAACGTAATTACGTTAAAGTATTTAAATTTATTGAAAATAATACACAAATTCTGACAGAAAACGGATGGAAACATTTCAAAGAGCTAAAAGATGAAAAAGTGGCAACTTTAAACCAGGAAACCATGCAGTTAGAATACCATTTTCCTTATGAAAAGCAGGAGTTTGACTATAACAAAGAAATGTATAAAATAATTCTAGAAGACGGAATCGACTTGTTAGTAAGTGATAATCACAGGGTTTATTTGTCCAGAAAATATGATAACAGTCTAGTAAGCTTTATCATGGTGGATGAACCTATCAAAGATTATAGTGTTTCCTTCAATCTTAAACATCAATACAAAGCTTCCAATATGTGCTCTTTTATACAACTTGAGGTTACCCCTAAGATTCTTGAAGTGTTCCAAAAAAACAATATCGCTGTATATGATTTGAGCAATCTTCTTTCTGACAGCAACAGCAAGGACTTTGTCTTTTTGAGCAAGCTTATCGAGCTGTTTATGGAGTGCGGGGGTAATTACAAATCTGAAAGTCATCTTAGCCCCATTAATTTATCCAGTTCATCCAAGGACATAGGTTTCATCTTGCCAGATTTAAGCTTATCAGAAGTATCTTCCATAGACCTAATAGCCTCTTTGGCCACATCTTCTTTAACTTCCCTTGTGTCATCTTCAGAAATTCCTGATATGGAAAAAATAGACCTTTTAAGTTCAATTTCCTTAAAATCTTTTAATATCTCAACAAAGGCGCGCCTTGCGATAGCAGACCAATTAATAAAATCATTATTGTCCATCTCTGACTTTAATTTATCTGGTACAGATAATGTTATTGTTCCCATTTTAGACCTCCAAAGTAATTATTTATATTATGTGTACACAAAGGATATATTTAAAACTTTTGCTTTTAAGGAGAATTTATCTGATTTCTCGTTACCATTAGTATCAAATGTTTATGCAGAATTCGATAAGAAACTCTATAAACTAATTTTGGAAGATGGCAGTGATTTATTGGTTAGTGATAAGCATAGGGTTTATTCTTCAATTCCCAATGCTTCCCGTAAATCTTCTGTATTGAAAACTCTAACAGAAGATTGGCTCTTAAATCCAGGCTCATTAGACCAAATAGCTGCGTTTAGAGACAATGCAAGTGCAAATGGTGGGATGTCTTTGTCGTGTATTAATCTCTCAGCCTGTGATTCAAATGATTTATATTTTTCTGGAGAGAAAGTAGATACATATTCGCTTAATTCATTAATTGCAGATTCAACCTGTTCGGTATTTAATTTTGAGTATTTTAATAAGTCAGATTTGTTGTTTCTTAATTCCTGCAGATTGTATGCAGCGGTTGATAATTCCAATCCTAACGACTTAGAATTTACGATGATAAACCTAACTGGATTGTCTCTAAAAAACGAAAATAAAATGTTAGTGTCAACTACTAACCGCATTTACCAGCCCTCTGCCTTATGTCTCTTCCAGACACGCTCTTTAAGTTTATCTCCTAGTTTTAGGCAGTCTTCTTCAGTCAATTCAGAGTTTTCAAGCATCTTATCTAATTTCTTAAGCAGTAGCGCCCTTTTAACTTTTTCAGATAGAAATTTGCGCATTGCTTCTGATAGGTTTAACTCAGGTACCTGGTCTATCTGCTCTTTAAGTTCTTTTGGTATTGATAATGTTATGTTTGGCATTTTGTTCGAACCTCCTAATTTAATAAATTCTGTGTATTCTGTGAAAGCTGTGCATATTTATAAATCTTTTGCTTTAAAACCAATAATGGATGTTTATCTAGACATTAATTCAGGAAAAGAAATTTACTTCTTAGATAAAAATAATTATCCAATAAAAGTTAAATCAATAACAAAAGAGAATTATTCAGGAAAAATATATGATGTTGATGTTGAAAATGATATTGTTCTAGTTAAAAGAAACGGAACCGCTTTATGGTCAGGGAATAGCAATAATGGAACTTGGTATGGTACAGGTAGGTCAAATGGAACAGCAAAATACGGCGCTTATTCTGCTAGTTTTGATGGCGATAGTGATTATTTAAATATATCTGATACTGATAGTATGACCTTTGCAAGTAGTACTAGTGATAATCCATTTAGTATTATAACATGGGTATATATGAATGATGCAACTAATTTTAGAATTGCTTCAAAAGGTATATGGACTGTTAATTATGAGTGGAATTTTGGGGTTGCTGGGGATGATCTATTATATCTATCAACTTATGATGAGAGTATTGAGGCAAGTTATAGGGGAAGGTATTCATCTTTAGATTTATCAGCATATGAAAATCAATGGATATCTATTATTGGAACATATGATGGTTCAGGAACAAGTTCAGGATTTAGTTTATACCTTAACGCCATAAGGATAGATACTGATGATTATGAAGCTAATTCTTATTCTGCTATGGAAAATTTAGGGTCTTCTGTATCAATTGGAAAATATGATAGTACTTATGCAAATGGTCTAATCGACGAAGTCCGCATCTACAACCGCTCTCTCTCAGCGCAAGAGATCCAATTTCTCTACATGAGTAACCTGAAAAAATATGATAAAGAAAACTGGTCTTTATACGTAAACCAATCTAAGAACTCAACAACTGTCTTAACCGATGGTACCTACACCTACCAGGCTTATGCAAAAGACGAAGTTAACAACCTAAACCAGACAGAGGTAAGGACAATAACAATCGACACAACCCCTCCAAAAATAACAATAATTTCTCCCACCTCAACCACATACTCAACAAGTAGAATAGAATTTAACATTTCAGCAAACGAGCAATTAGATTCCTGCCATTACTCTATAGACAACTGGGACACTAATACATCAATGGTATCATACAACAATACCTATTTCAACAAATCCTCAACCATTTCTGATGGAACCTACACAGCCAAATTCTTCTGTAATGATACTTTGAATCACATAAATATGACTGAGAATGTAATCTTCACAATTGACGCAACCGCATCCAACATCAACTTCACCCAGCCGACCCTTGGTAATAATACAATCCAAACTCAGCAGCATTTCAAAGTAAACGTTTCAATAAAAGAATCAAACCTAAAAGAAGTAATCTACAACTGGAACGGAACTAATTATACGTTTTATAACGATTCTTTAGTCTTGATGTATAATTTTGATAATCTATCCAGCTTAGGCGAAAACTCAACCCATGTTGTTGATCTGAGTAAGTATACAAACAATGGAACATGGAAAGGCGGCGGAAGGTCTAATGGTACAGCAAAGTATGGTTCATATTCAGGCACATTTGATGGAATTGACGATTATGTTAACCTGTCAAATATTGATATGTCTGGAGATATTTCAATAGTGGCATGGATTAATCCAGCCGGTCCTTCTACAGGCCAAAAAGCAATATTCTCCAGAAGGAACCAGTGTTCTGCTACTGTTAGGGGAAGTGCGCCAGCCACATTTGGCCTGGGTTTGGATGAGGCATCCGATGATGCGCTTAGCTATGCTGTAATAAAAACAGGTACTTGTGATAGCGGTTATAATAGAGATGTATACGGGACTTCAGATACTATACCTGACAATAAATATTCTCATGTTGCAGTGGTGGTTGAAAATAATCAGCAGTCAACGCGAACTGTAAGATTTTACATAGACGGTGTTTTGGCTGATTCTTCTCAGGTAGTTAATCAGGATCCCGTATTTACACAAAGTGATTCTGATAGTACATCTATCGGTTCTCAGAGCGATAAGCCTGGTTATTATTCTGGGTATAATGGTACGATCGACGAACTTAAGATCTATAATCGTTCCCTTTCAGCAGGCGAAATCCAGATCTTCTACATGAGTAACCTTCACAAATACGATAAAGAAAACTGGTCATTTTATGTTAACCAGTCTTTAAATTCAACAGATGTTTTGCCAGATAATACCTACATATACAAAGCTTATGCAGCTGACATGGTTGGAAATTTAAATCAAACCGAAGATAGAACATTAACAATTGATACAACTCCTCCAAAACTAACCATCATCTCACCCACAGCTAATTTTTACACAACTAGTAGAATTGAATTCAACATCTCAGCAGATGAACAATTAGACACCTGCCATTACAGCATTGATAACTGGGCAACAAACACCTCAATGGTTGCAGTAAACACAACCTATTATAACAAATCCTCAACAATATCAGATGGAACCTACACAGCTAAATTTTTCTGCAATGATACTTTCAATTTCATCAACATGACTGAGAATGTTACTTTTTCGGTTGATGCAACAGCCTCAAACATCAACTTCACCCAGCCAACCCCTGGAAATAATGCACGACAAGCCAAGCAGTATTTTGAGATTAATGTAACGATAGAAGAGCCTTCATTAGCTACCATAGTATATGAGTGGAACAGTACTAACTATACTATCTTTAACGATAGTCTAGTCCTTATGATGAACTTTGATAATCTTTCAGCTTTAGGTGAGAATTCAACCCATATTTATGATATTAGCGGTAACGGCAATAACGGAACTGCTTATGGAAATGCTTTTGTAAATATTACTGGTGGTAAATATCAGGGTGGATTGCAGATGGATGGAGATGGTGATTATGTAAAGGTCCTAGATGATCCTTCTATAGATGCTTTTAGCAAATTTACAATGGCTTTTTGGATAAATCCTAAGGATACTTCTACTCTGATAGAGCTTGTAGGGAAATATGTTTCAGGCCCTTACAGAGGGTATGATAGTTATTTTAACGGTATAGGTTCAATTGATGTAGCGATTGATGATTCTGGGTGTGGAGGAACTGTTGCGATTACCCAAGATGTGTGGACTCATTTTGCAGTGACCTATAACGGTTCTCAAATGAATCTTTATTATAATGGTATAAACGGTACCAGATGTGCTGTTGCGGTTGGGAGCATTGAAAATGCCCCTACAACATTAAGGATAGGAAGGACTTGGTCTGAAGATTCGCAGTATGATTACACTGGATTGATAGACGAGGTCTTTATCTGGAACAGAAGCTTGTCTGCAAGCGAAATCAAGCAATTATATTTCACTAATTTAAGAAAATATGATGTGGACAAATGGAATCTGTACATAAACCAGAGCAAGAACTCAACAGCTGTCTTAACCGATGGCTCTTATACATACCGCGCTTATGCAACCGACACAGCCGGAAACCTTAACAGTACAGAAACAAGAACAATAACAATCGACACAACTCCTCCACAACTAACAATCATCTCCCCAACATCAACAACTTACGGTACAACAAGAATTGAATTCAACATTTCAGCAAGTGAACAGTTAAGTAGCTGTCATTATAGCATAGACAACTGGGTAACAAACGTTAGTATGGTTTCAGTAAACACAACTTATTACAATAAAAGTTCAACAGTAGCAGATGGAACCTATACTGCACAATTCTTCTGTAATGATACATTAAATCATATTAATAAAACCGAAAACGTTACCTTTACTATAGATGCCACCGCATCCAACATCAACTTCACCCAGCCTACCCCCAGTAACAACACAATCCAGACACAGCAGCATTATAAAGTCAATGTTTCAATAAAAGAATCTTCTCTAAAAGAAGTTATCTATAACTGGAACGGAACCAACTACACAATGTATAACGATTCTTTGGTTTTGATGATGAATTTTGATAATGTTTCTGCATTGGGTGAGGGAACAAGCGATAATATAACTGTTGATTTATCCAGTTATGGTAATAATGGGACTATCTACAACATGACTGAAGTTGGAGGTAACTATACAACTGGCAAATATGGGAAAGCTCTAAGTTTTGATGGGGTTGATGATTTTATTAATTTAGGTACAGGTTTAAATGATAAATTCGTTGTAAGCAAACAATTCACAGTTTCAGCATGGGTTAAAACTAACGGTGAAAAAAATGTTGAGATCATAACTAATTCCAAATATGCTCCCCCTTATACTGGAATGGAATTCACAATGGAATCTGATGGGGATATAAGATTAGATATTAATCAGGATGCAGATAATTTAGAAAGAGTTACCGCAGATACAGCAATAAATGACAATTTATGGCATCATGTAGTTGCCATCCATGTAGATACAACAGCATCCAATAATAAAATATATGTAGATGGAATCAGGCAAAGCATAACAGTTAATTACGATACAGGTAATTCAGATGCAGAAAGTACAACAAACCTCCAGATAGGAGGGAGAGACGGATCAAATATGATCTTCAATGGCACAATTGACGAAGTAAGAATCTGGAATAGAAGCTTAACTGCTTCAGAGATCCAGATACTTTACATGTCAAACTTAAAGAAATACGACCAAGAAAACTGGAGCCTTTATGTAAACCAATCCTACAACTCATCCGATATCCTTCCAGATGACACCTACACATATCACGCCTACGCAAAAGACACAAACAATAACCTAAACAGCACAGAAACAAGAACAATCACAATAGAAACCCCAACCGATATCACAAACCTTTATCCAAACAGAACCTTGGGCGAAAGCCTTGATCCAGCAGATTTAATTAACATCTCTATAAAAGAGCCAAACAATATAACCTTCAATATTACTTACACAGGTTCTAATGTAAACATTAACTGGTCTGTTAATGGTTCAGACCAATCCAGTTTTAGAAACAAAGCAAGGTTCAACTGGACAGGCAACTACACCCAGGCTGGCAATTATTTGATTATTGTCAATGTTTCAAATTCAGTTGGCCACAGCGAGAAATCATGGATACTGACAGTAAATGAATCAGGCTGCGGTGATACTTTAACAGTTTCCAGTGCAATTCTTATTAATTCCACGTCACTTCAGCAAACCTGTTACCAATATATCTACATCCAAGATGGTGGAACTTTAACTGCTAACGTCCCATTGACAATAACAAAGAACATGATAATTTATAACGGCGGTACATTAACGCATACAGCTAATAACAGTGATAAGACAATTAATATTACAATAAAGGGCAATCTGACTGTTGAGGTTGGAGGAAAGATTAATGTTACAGGTAAAGGTTATGGAGGGGGCGCTTGCGGTTTAGGGCATACACAAGACAGCCAAGCAGGCTCAGGCACAGGGGGAGGAGGAGGAATAACCCAGGATGATGCTTATGACGGCGGAGGGGGAGCAGGTTATGCAGGATACGGCGGCAAAGGGGGATGGGATGATAATCAGTATGGAGATACAGCAGGAGCAGGAGGTGCTTCTTACGGCTCTTTAACACAACCAACGGATTTAGGCTCAGGAGGCGGCGGCGGTCAAGGTTATTCCAGTTGTGGTGCTGGCGGATCAGGAGGCGGCTCTGTTTTCCTTAATATAACCGGCACGTTGAATAACAGCGGAATAATTGCTGCTAAAGGCATAAATGGGATTGGAACTTCCACCAATGAAGGTGGAGCCGGCGGGGGCGGCTCAGGTGGAAGCATATATATCCTAGCAAATGAATTCACCGGCAATGGATCCACAACCGCAGATGGAGGGAAAGGAGGAGATGCAACAAGCACTAATGACGGAGCGGGAGGGGGGGCATCAGGAGGAAGAATAGCAGTTTATTACACAACAAAAACATATACTGGAACATTAACAGCTTATGGAGGGGCATTGGGCGCTGAATCTGCAAATGGAGACGGACAAACAGGCGCCGCTGGAACAATATATTTAAACCACACTTCCAGACCTAATTTTGATCTAATTATTAATAATGGCCCAAATAAGGCAGATGCAGTAACACCATTAGGCCATAACAATTATACAATCGGCAATGAATCAATAATAAATAACGCAAAACTAAACATAACCGGAACCCTGTTTATCAATAGGACACCCCTGATTATTAACAGTTCAACTCTGAATATCACTGCAGGAAACCTGAGCACTTCTGCCGGAAATAACCTGACATTATATGATTCAAAAATAACCGCGCAGGACATCATTGGACCATCGGTTTATAATTTTACCTGGTCTACAGTGAACCTATCAACTGGTAATGCGATAGTGTGGAATACTGTTTACTTATCAGGCAGCAGAATCTCTTTAACAAATCTTAATGTAGGTGCTAAAATTATAATAACCGGCTCAAACCTGACAATCCGCGGCAACCTGTCCCTTAATTTAACTAACCTTACAGCAGAAAATTCTGCAATCTCTGCGCAGGATATTGTTGGCCCATCACTCCTTAATTTTACAGGCTCAAAAATAACCTTATCCGGCAATAATACGCGAACATTGAGTGAAATTTATTTAACCAACAGCACATTAAATTATTCTTCCGGAACTAACCTATATGTAAACGGGAGATTTGACATTTCAGGAAGCAGCACTTTAATATTAAGCCACCTTAATGTTTCAGTTCTTACAATACCGTCTGGTTCTCTAATAACCCATCATAGTGGAAATAATACGGGTTTGGGATTAAGCATAACAGCAGTTAACTTAACAATAGAACCCGGCGGAACGATAAATGTTACAGGGAGAGGTTATGTTGGCGGCGCTTGTGGTTTAGGGCATTCACAAAACAGCCAGTCAGGTTCAGGTACAGGTGGGGGAGGCGGAATAACCCAGGATGATGCTTATGACGGCGGAGGGGGTGCAGGTCATGCCGGCTATGGCGGTAAAGGCGGCTGGGATGATCAGTATGGAGACACCTCTGGTTCCGGCGGCTCCTCTTATGGTTCATTATCAAAACCAACAAGCTTAGGTTCTGGTGGCGGTGGTGGCCAGGGCTATTCCAGTTGTGGTGCTGGCGGTTCAGGAGGCGGCTCTGTTTTCCTTAATATAACAGATACACTGAATAACAGCGGAATAATTGCTGCTAAAGGCATAAATGGGATTGGAACTTCCACTAATGAAGGCGGAGCTGGTGGAGGCGGCTCAGGCGGAAGCATATATCTCCTAGCAGATGAATTCACCGGCAATGGATCCACAACCGCAGATGGAGGGAAAGGAGGAGATGCAACAAGCACTAATGACGGAGCGGGAGGGGGGGCATCAGGAGGAAGAATAGCAGTTTATTACACAACAAAAACATATACTGGATCATTAACTGCTTATGGAGGGGCATTGGGTGCTGAATCTGCAAACGGAAACGGACAAACAGGAGCGGCAGGAACAATCTACCTAAAGCAAGACTCAAGCTCATACTGCAACTTAATCCTTGACAACAACCATATACTTGGAATGGGAACACCATTAAACTCAACACTTCTCAACTCATTAATTGGAAACCTGACCATTGTGGATTCAGCAAACGCATCATTCAATGAACAATCTTACTTACTAAATATAACAGATACAATAAACCTTACAAATGCCAGAATCCATGTAACTGCAGCAGCAAACAGGATTCATTTCATATTCAACAGCTCCTTTACAGACACCAATACAACCTACCCCCCATCATTCAAATTAACCTATGAAAACGCATCATCTGGAAAAATCTTTTTCATAAGCGCTGTAACAAACATTGAAAACCTAAGCACCAACATAAAGATAAAGAACAATTCAGCATTTGCAGACACAACAGAAATTCCAGGGCTGGACCAGAAAGCAAATATCACATTTTATCATATAGGTGAAATGGGCTTTAATACCCCCGTAATCTATCGTGATGGTGTTCTTAATAGAGACCATTACAACTTCACAAGCTTAGAAGCAGAAACAGTAATCTTTAATGTAATAGGCTTTAGCAATTATTCAATAGGCGAAATATCTGGTTGTTCAGTAACATTAAACTTACCTATAAACGATAACCATTCGGTACTATTATCAGGAAACATAACTTTCAACTGTTCAGCGATTGATTATGATGGTACTGGCGGCTTAAGAAACATAACCTTATACCATAACATTAACGGTACTTGGATAGCTAATGGTACAAGAAACATAAATGGGACCTCTAACTTAACAATCTTTTATGTAAACATCTCCCGGCAGATAGGACTAAATAAATTTAGGGAATCTGAATACAAATGGAACTGCCTGCTTTACGATTCTGAAGGATTAGCAACCTGGGGACTTTCAAACTTTACCTTCTCCGGCTGGAATCTAGGAACATATGGCAATACCACCTTTAACACTTTAGATAACTTTATCGGTCTTCTACCCAATTCAACTGGATTATACGGTAATACTACAGGTAATTACACCTCTAAAGTTTTCAATGCACCATACGTAGCCACCTGGACCAACATCAGCTGGGACGTTGGATTTAACTTCTATAATAGAGAATTGCCAAATTACATGGAAGATGAAACCTTAACTTACACTGATGGTATAAATATGAGTGGTAACGTCTTACTCCTTCATTTCAATAACGATTCAGCTTATGAAAACTCCACTTATGTTTATGATTGGTCAGGTAATGATCATAATGGTACAGCTATTCAGGCATTCCCTAATCTTACTGATAAGAAACTTGGTGCTGGGTCTTTCCAGTTTGATGGAAGTGATGATTATGTTAATCTTACTGTAAACGATACTTCATTAGGCATTGCAGATAAAATCACAATTAGTGTATGGGTAAACCCCGATGCTGGCGAAACAAACGGGGTTGTTTTAGGAAACCAGCATTTCTCTCTTGATACAGGTTTTGCTTTTGGTATCAGAAACAGCTATGTAGGTGGATTGTTTTCACATGGTTCTTATGATAGTTTTAGCGGTACTACTTCTATCACTACTAGTCTCTGGCATCAGCTTGTTTTGACATACAACGGGACCCATGCTAAACTATATCTTGATGGCGTGCAGGAGTATTCCAATTCACTTACAAAGTGGACAGCTAATAACCTATATTTGCGAATAGGAAGGGAATACCTGGGAATTGTAGACAACATCAATAATCCATTTAATGGCAGAATCGACGAACTATCTATCTGGAACAGAAGCTTATCAGCAGATGAAATATTAAACATCTACAAAAGAGGCGTACTGAGATTAAACCTTTCAGCAAGAAGCTGTAATGATATAAACTGCAATGGAGAAGCCTTCTCTAACTTTGGAGGCAATGCAACCCTGACTAATATTTCAGCTTTAAAGCAAAACCAATACTTCCAGTACAAATTCAATTTCCAGACAGATGATGCCAATTACACCCCCGAATTAACAACTAATTCTGTTACGATTGGATATACAGCTTTTATAGAGCAGGTCCCAAACATAACATCAGTTTATCCCAACAGGACATTAGGGGAAAGCTATGATCCTGCTCAGATGATCAATTTCTCAATTGCAGAGCCAAATAATATCACCTTTAACATAACATTTACAAACAATTCGGTTCTTTTGATAAACTGGACTGTTGACGGGACAGAGCAGATTTCCTATCGAAACAAGCCAGAGTTTAACTGGACTGGAAATTATACGCAGCAGGGAAGCTATATCATATTAGCCAATGTCTCAAACTCTGCGGGCCACAGCTATAAGTACTGGAATATGACTGTTAATAATACACCGTTACCGCCTGTTGTAACCCTGAATATTCCGACAAATGCCAACCATTCTGTTTCAACAACAGACAATATTACGTTTAACTGCTCTGTCACTGATTTGGATGGGGATTTGGTTAATGTAACTTTATACACAAGCCTTAACATCACAGCTAACTGGTCTGCTATTGCAAACGCATCACTGACAGGAAGCTCAAACTCAACAACCTTTTCAATAAATGCAGCTGCTATGATTGGCGTTAATGCATTTAAAGATTCAACATTCACGTGGAACTGCATTGGTTATGATTCTGCCGGATCAAGCGACTGGGGAGATTCCAACTATACCTTCTCAGGCTGGGATTTGGGAAGCTATGGAAACACCACCTTAAACATCTCCAACCATACCATAAGGCTCCTTAAAAATTCATCAGGCTTATATGAAAACAAGTCAGGAAACTACACCTCAAAAGTATTCAACGCCGCCTACATTGCCTCATGGAAAAACATCAGCTGGGACGCTGGGTTTAATTTCTATAACAGGGAGCTGCCAGATAATATGGAAGATGAAACTTTGTGTGTTGCTGAAAATTCTTTAATAACCATGGCTGATAGCACTAAAAAGAAAATTATTGATATTAAGCCAGGGGAATATGTTTTATCATTA
Organism: Nanobdellota archaeon; assembly: GCA_043818675.1. GTDB lineage: Archaea > Nanobdellota > Nanobdellia > Woesearchaeales > DATDXC01 > JBDRFR01. Next base: position 6,796 of record JBDRFR010000008.1, on the reverse strand, counting down.
GATGAAAAAACAGGAAAACTAGTTTCCAACAGAGTTAAGGCATTGCTGGATATGGGCACAAAGCCGATTTATGAGTTAACAACCAATTCCGGAAGAAGCGTAAATACAACAGGGAACCATCCTTATCTGGTTAAATTATACTCTGAAGAGGAATGCGATTATTATGCCGGCGATGTATGGAACGGGGAATATGATGAGTTTAAAGAATATTGCACAAGATGGGTCAGGGTTTCTGAGTTAGATGATGGTATGGAGGCTGCTGTGCCTGAGTTAAAAGATGGTTCAGAAACTAAAAAACATGATGTCTGTGGGGGGATTGGTGGGAATAACCTACGTCCCCTTTTTGTAGATTCTGTTATGGTGGTCAAAGTCTTCGAAGATAATGACTCCTTTTTTGAATCTGAAAACCAATACAAAACTTCCAATGCGGACTCTCTTGAGTTCACTCAAGTCATGCCTCAGGTTCTTGAAATGCTCAATTCCAGCAATGTCCGTGTCTATAATTTGCTGGATCTTCTTTCTAACAGCAATTGCAAGGGCTCTGTCTTTTCTCCCGAGCTTATCGAGAATCTTTTCCAAACTAGGAAGGATATCAAACGGCAGACTCATTTTAGGCCTAGCAGCTTGTCCAACTTTTCTAAAGACATTCTAGAACGAGGTTCTTTCTCTCTCTTCTTCAACTTCTCGATGTACTCTTCCCCCACTTCCAATTCATCAATAGGGTCCCAGCCAATTTTGTCGCAGAATTCTTGGTCATCTTTAGAAATTGTTCCTGTTTTAATGAATTCTTCAAAAATTTTCTTTTTATTTAATTCATCCCTGTTTACTTCCGACCAATTAACCCAAGAAAAATGCTCAATGTCTGCCTTTAATTGTTCTTCTACAGCAAATGTTAAACTTGGCATTTATATCACCCCTTTGTTAACCAATTGTTCAAATTTCTTCAACTGCTCAACCCTTTTTTTAAGCCCAGATCTAGCTACTTCAACCCAATTTACATGGGGAAGTTTGTCCAGCTTTGCTTTTAATTCATCTGGTATAAATAATGTTATTCTTTCCATCTTATTGCCTCCAAGCGATTACTTTAATGTAAGTAATAGCGTAGATGTATTTAAACCTTTTGATTCTGAAGATGCACTATTTGAAATTGATAATGATGATAATTTTAAAAATAAGGAAACAAAAAAAGACATTAAATTCGAAATGCCGGAAAAGCAGAGCTTTTCTGGGCACAGCCAAAAATCTGTGATTTTTGATGGGATAATCTCAATAAGGCAGTTAGAGCCGCAGCACGTCTATGACCTGGAGATTGAAAATACCCATAACTTCATCGCAAACGATATTATTGCCCATAATACCTACACTAACGGAGTTAACATGAGCGGGAATGTCTTATTGATGCATTTCAACAATAATTCAGATTATGAAAACTCAACCCATGTTTATGACTGGTCAGGAAATGATAATAATGGGACATGGTTTGGTGGTGGAAGGTCGAATGGAACTGCTAAGTTGGGTGATTATTCCGGCTGGTTTGATGGAAGCAATAAATATATTTCTACGTCAAATTCTAATGCTCTTTCATTTGGTTCAGATAATCTTGCAATTGGAGTATGGACAAAATTAGGTTCAACTCAGACTGTAGATTCTTTAGTTATGGCTAATTGGGAAGAAGCTGGGGAAAGCTGGGGCGCTAATAAATGGTCATTGCATAATAAACATAGTGCTGCCGGAGGTTCCTTTTATACGTTTTGGGTGCAAAATATTAATGCCGGAGCACCAATTCTTACTTCTACTACGGCTTCAAATGATAATAGATGGACATATGTCAATATTGTAAGAGACGGGAATACCTTTAGGTTATACAGAAATGGAGTACAAGAATCTAGCTATACTTCTTCAACTGCAGTTGATGCAGGAACTACTGAAAATATTTATGTTGGCGGGGATATTTCTAGTATGTACTTAAATGGTCTAATAGACGAACTATCTATCTGGAACAGAACTTTATCAGCAGATGAAATCCTAAACATCTACAAACGAGGTGTCCTAAGATTAAACCTATCAGCAAGAACCTGTAACGATCCGTTATGCGACACAGAATCCTTCACTAATTTAGGAAGCAACCATACCTTAACAGACACATCAAGCTTAACAAACAACCAATACTTCCAGTACAAGTTTAATTTCCAAACAGACGATGCTAATTACACTCCGGAATTAACAACTGATTCTGTTACAATTGGTTATGAAGACTCACCAACAAGCATAACAAACCTCTATCCAAACAGAACATTAGGTGAAAGTTTGGATCCTGCCAATCTAATAAACATCTCAATAACAGAACCAAACAACCTAACTTTTAACATTACTTACACGGGTTCTGGCGTAACCATCAACTGGACAGTAAACCGCTCAGAAAAAACATCATTTAGAAACAAGGCAAGGTTCAACTGGACAGGCAACTACACACAGGCGGGCGATTATCTTATAACTGTAAACGTATCAAACTCTGTTGGCCACAGCGAAAAATCATGGATACTTACAGTAAACGATACATTTCTTAATATTTCTATAAATTTAACCCCAAATCCGGTTAACATCAATTCAATAGTAACAGTATCAGGCCGTATCAACCTAAGTAACGGAACAGATATTTTCAATGCCTCTGTTTACATCTATTTAAACGGCACTCTTCAGAATTCCAACCTTGGCGACGGCAGTGACGGTATATTAACCGTTTCTTCCATAAACACAATTGTCAATAATTACACTTATCTTACCGGTAATGAAAGTTCAGGCAATATAACATTAACTGTAAGTGACAGTTCTGAATTTAGCGCAGGAGATGAATTATTGATTATTCAGATGCAAAATTATTCTGCTGGTATGGCCGGGCAGTATGAATACATACGTATCTCTTCTATTAGTGGAAATGATCTAACCTTAATCTCATCTGTAAGAAACAGCTATTATTCCGGAGCATTTAATCAGATTAATGCAACAGTAACTCAAGTAGTTAGAGTTCCGCAATACAAAAATGTGTCTGTTAATTCTGGTGCATCAATAACTGCCCCTGCCTGGGACGGATGGAAAGGCGGAATTGTTGTATTCCGGGCAAGAGAAACGATTAATATTAACGGTAATATTAATGTGTCAGAAAAAGGATTTAGAGGTGGGATAGGCGGTTCTAGTTCAATTGTGAATGGTTATTCCGGCGAAAGTTATCATGGGATTGGTACAATGACCCGCAATGTTAATTATGGTGGTGGTGGTGGTGGCACGTTTAACACTAATGGCGGAGGGGGAGGAGGTTATGGTACAGTAGGCACAGTTGGAGGGATTCATGAGTTTGGAGGTCCTGGCGATGGCGGTGTTTCATATGGTAAGTCCAATCTGATAAATATTTATTTGGGCTCTGGCGGCGGGGGAGGGGGCTATTCAAACGCAGCAGGTGGAAATGGAGGATTAGGCGGCGGAATCATAATGATGCACAGCCTGACAATTAAAAATAATGGGAGTATTAACGCAAGCGGTTCTCGCGGGTCAAATGGAATCTCAAACGACGCAGGCGGTGGAGGCGGCAGTGGTGGTACTATTTACTTGGATGCAAGAGAGCTTAATCTGACAGGCAAGACACAATCTTTAGGTGGTGCAGGTGGAATCTCTCCAAATGGCTACAGCTCCGGTGGAGTAGGGGGAATAGGAAGAATAAGATTAGACACTGATTCAATAACACAGACAACAGAGCCTGTTTCAGGTTATAATGGCACATTCATTGATTATAGCACCACAACAGATTCCAGCGGCAATTATAGTTATAACTTCACATCACCCTTAACATCCGGCAACTATAATGTTACTGTAAATTTAACCTATAATGGGTTATACGGAGATAAGACCCAAGTTTTGGTTGTAAGTCAACAAATAGTTATAACTTCTGTAACTACTTCAATAATTCCTTACTTCAATTCAACATTACATCTAATTGCTTCCATTGCAGATAATAATGTAGCTTCTGTAAATTTTACTGTCACAGATCCTGATGGAATTGTTGTGATAGATAATACAAACGGAACAACATCAGACAATGAATTCTGGAACTCAACACAATTTACCTTAAATAAGAGTAGAACATATAATTATACTATTGTCGCTACTGATATGGATGGCTATCAATATACTTATAATGGGACTATTGATTTTGCATACGTAACTGTAGACCTTGCTCCAAACCCAGCCGACATCAACTCAATTGTTGTTATATCAGGTCATATAAATTTATCCAACAGTACCTATGTTGTCAATGCCTCTGTTTATGTTTATTTTAACGGCACACTTCAAAACTCTAACTTTGGAGATGGCAACGATGGTGTTTTAACTATCTCTTCCATAAACACGATTGTCAATAATTACACTTATCTTACCGGTAATGAAAGTTCAGGCAACACAACATTAACTGTAAATGACAGTTCAGAATTTAGCGCAGGAGACGAACTATTGATTATCCAGGTGCAAAATTATTCTGGCGGTATGGCTGGGCAGTATGAATATGTACGGGTCTCTTCTGTTAATGGGGATGATCTTGCCTTAACTGCTGCTATAAGAAACAGCTATTATTCCGGAGCATTTAATCGATCTGATGCAACAGTAACACAGATAGTGAAAGTTCCGAATTATATCTCAGTTACAATTAATTCTGATGCTTCGATAACCGCTTCTGCTTGGGATGGATGGAAAGGCGGAATTGTTGTATTCCGGACAAGAGAAACGATTGATATTAACGGCAATATTAATGTATCAGAAAAAGGATTTAGAGGGGGAACAGGCGGTTTAAATTCGGGTGTGCATGGTTATTCCGGAGAAAGTTATCATGGGATCGGAACGATGACACCTAATGTTAATTATGGTGGTGGCGGTGGTGGTGAGTTTAACACTAATGGGGGTGGCGGCGGCGGTTACGGTGTAGCAGGCACAATCGGAGACGGTGATTTTGATGGTAATGATCCTGGTCAGGGCGGTATGTCCTATGGTAAATCCAATCTGACAAATATCTATTTAGGCTCTGGTGGCGGTGGAGGGGGTTATTCAAACAATTTAGGTGGAAAAGGTGGAACGGGCGGTGGAATCATAATAATACACAGCCGGACAATCAAAAATAATGGGAGCATTAACGCAAGCGGTTCTCGCGGGTATGATGGAATCTCAAACGGCGCAGGCGGCGGCGGCGGCAGTGGTGGAACTATTTACTTGGATGCAGGAGAGCTTAATCTGACAGGTAAAACACAATCTTTAGGTGGGAGAGAAGGTCGCTCTGGATATAATCCAGGGGGAGTAGGGGGTGTAGGAAGAATAAGATTAGACGCTGATTCAATAACAGGGACAACAGAGCCTGTTCCAGGTTATAATGGCACCTTCATCAACTACACAACAATCACAAACTCCACCGGATATTATAGCTATAATATTACATCACCTTCTACAGCCGAAAACTATAATGTTACTGTAAGCTTAACTTACAATGGCTTGTACGGAACAAACACCAAAGTATTGACTATTTCATTCTCCCAGCCAAACATAACAAAACTATACCCTAACAGTTCTTTAGGCGAAAGCTACCAGTCAGCAAACCTAATCAATATTTCAATTGCAGAACCCAACAACTTAACATTTAACATAACCTATACCGGTTCAAACACCCAGATCAACTGGTCAGTTGATGGCAGAAATATCCCTGCTTATGCAAACAAAGCAAGATTCAACTGGTCAGGAAATTACACCCAGGCAGGCAGTTATCTAATCCTTGTTAATGTAACAAACTCTGGCGGCTCCAGCCACCAATACTGGAACCTGACTGTAAACAATACAAACCTGCCGCCCATAACAACCCTAAACTTACCGATAGACAATAATCATTCAGTGCCGTTGCCTGAGAATATTACTTTCAATTGTTCAGCAACAGATACCGATGCATTAAAGAACATATCATTATATACAAACATAAACGGCATCTGGTCAAGAACCGCTAATAAAACTTTAACTGGTACGGATAACTCCACTACCTTTACAGTTGACCCATCATCTTTATTCGGCGCAAACAGATTTATCGATTCAGCATTTAGATGGAACTGTTTGGTTTATGATTCATCTGGGCAAAGCAGCTGGGCTAGTTCAAACTCTACATTCTCAGGCTGGGATTTGGGAACATATGGAAACACCACGTTAAACATATCTAATAATACGATAAGCATATTGAAAAATTCTTCAGGTTACTATGAAAACAAAACTGGAAATTACACATCTAGAATCTTTAACGCAACCTACATTGCTGACTGGAAAAACATCAGCTGGGATGTGCCGTTCTACTATTATGGGATGGAGCTGGCATCAAACCTAAATAACGAATCAGGCATTGGCGCTGTGAACATGACCGATAATGTACTGCTGATGCATTTCAACAACGATTCAATCTATGAAAATTCAACTCATATCTATGACTGGTCTGGTAATGATAATAATGGTACAGCTTATGAAGCATCTCCTAATTTAACAGACAAAAAATTAGGCGCTGGCGCATTTGAGTTTGACGGTGCTAATGATTATATCATAATAAATAACGTTAATTTCACCGGCCAGGCTAACATCACAATTTCTATCTGGGTCAAAGCTCACGGCGGTACTGATGATTATATAATCGAGCTTCCTGACACCACAGATGGCTCACAAGGTCCAGGTATCCATCATAATAATGGTAACATAAGTTTCCAGATGATCACAAGCAGCGGCAGCTCATTGT
>JBDRFR010000007.1:0-2384 GCA_043818675.1 Nanobdellota archaeon | reverse complement strand
CAACAGAATAAAGCATTGCCATTTTCTCGGTACAAAAAATTACCTCAGAAAGGGCTTTGTGGAAAGGTCTTTTTGATAGGTGAACTAACATTAATTCTTTCTTTTTCTCTTGCGCTAAGAAACGCAAATGCGTTATCGTTTCTTAGTTTTTTAATAGTAGAGATTATCATCGCGTCAATCCTGTTTATCCTGTCAAAAAAACAACTGAGTAATTACAATGAAATTATCAATTATCATACCCGCTTATAATGAGCGATATACCATAAGAGAGTGTGTAAACAGAGCGTTAAAGGCAGAGCTGCCTGAAAATATAGCACGAGAGCTGATGATAGTAGATGATCATTCAGATGACGGCACCTGGGAAATAATTCAGGATCTGGCAGCAGCATTCGATAATATAAAGATATTCAGGCAGGATATAAATCAGGGAAAAGGTGCGGCTATAAAAAGGGCTGTCGATGAAGTAACCGGAGATATCGTTATTATCCAGGATGCAGACCTTGAATACAACCCTGAGGATTATAAAAAGCTTATAAAACCCATATTAAACGGGGATGCCGATGTTGTTTATGGCTCCCGTTTTGCTTTTTCTGAGATGAGGCGCGTGCTCTATTTTAAACATACTCTGGGTAATAACTTCTTAACATTCTTATCAAACTGGTTTACAGACCTGAATTTAACGGATATTGAAACCTGCTATAAAGTATTCAGAGCATCAATATTAAAGAGTTTGCCGCTCAGGTCAAAAAGATTTGGTTTTGAACCTGAAATTACAGCAAAAATCGCAAAGAGAAATTTAAGGATTTTCGAGGTTCCTATTTCTTATTTCGGGAGAACGTACCGTGAGGGGAAGAAAATTAACTGGAAAGATGGTCTTGCTGCAATATGGTTTATTTTAAAATTCTGGTTGATTGATGACCTTTATAAGGATGAAGATAAAAATATCCTGCTTGCAATGTCTAATACGCATCATTTTAACAAATGGCTTGCTTCACTTCTCAGACCATATTTAGGGAATAAGGTATTGGAGGTTGGGGCAGGTACCGGAACTATGACATTAGAATTTCTGCCGGCAGAACATTATACTTGTTCGGACAACGATCCGTTTAATGTAATGACGCTTAAAAACATGTTTATGAACAGACCTAATGTTGATGTATTACAATTAGACATTGAAAACAAAAAAGAAATATTAAATCTATCCATGCATTATGACACAATATTATGCATTAATGTATTGGAACATTTGCAGAATGATAATCAATCATTAAAAAATATTAATGAATTGCTTATTGAGGGAGGCAAGCTAATATTAGTTATCCCAAATTGCCCATATTCTTATAATTCACTTGATAAAACCTTAGGTCATGAAAAAAGATATAAAGTGCAAGATATTAAGAACTTGTTAAACATGTCTGGATTTAAAATAAAATACTTAAAAACGCTTAACAAAATCGGAATGTTGGGCTGGTTTATCAATGGTAGTTTACTTAAGAGAACCCGTTTCAGTAAAATTGAGCTAAAAATTTATGATTGCTTTGTCTGGTTTTGGAAACTTGTAGATCCTTTTCTGCCCTGGCCGGGGCAGTCTATAATCGCGGTTGGAGAAAAGAGCACCAATAAAGAAGATGTGCAATAGTTCACTGCAGACACCGTTGCCATTGTAAGACATTTTTTCATTCGATGTTCATCTTTCAAAACAACTCCGTATTGCATAAATGCAACATGATTTGTTCACCCTATTGACAATAACAATACCTTTTTGTAATAATTTAATATGGAAATTAGAGAATTTGAATGGGATGATAATAATATCGAGCATATTGCAAGGCATGGTGTGTTTCCTGATGAAGTTGAAGATGTGGCGTTTGACGATGCTCCCTGGATAAGAAAAGGTAGAAAAGGAACGAGATATATGCTTGGTTATACCGTTGCCGGAAGATATTTGTTTGTCGTGTATGTCTTGAAGGGTAAGGGTATTGCCAAGGTTATTACGTCAATAGATATGGATGACAAAACAAAAAAGCTTTATAAAAAAAGAGTTGAAAGAGGTAAACAATGAAATTGCCTGATTTCAAAACAAAAGAAGAAGAGATAAGATTCTGGGAAAGACACTCAATTGGGGATTATTGGGAGGATCTTTTAGAATCCAAAGATGCTTTTAAAAGGCCAAAACTAAAACCTGTTTCAATAAAATTTGACCCACTTGTACTTCAAAAAGTCAAGATGCTCGCAAAAAAGAGAAGCCTGTCTTACAGCGCATATATAAGATATCTGCTTGCAAAGGGCATTGAAGATGAGATGACACACAAGTCATCGCGTTGAGTGCGGGACGTCTTACCGCCAAGGGTGCCAGGAAACGCTAATCCAACATCCAACATCGA
>JBDRFR010000006.1:0-28745 GCA_043818675.1 Nanobdellota archaeon | reverse complement strand
AGGATAGAAAATGTTAATTTTGTCTTTAAGAATAAATATGGTGATGCTCTTAAGGCTTATACCTTAATTGGTAGAAGAGCTGAAATAGCAACAAAGATTGTAAGTTACAATCTTTGGGCAAGGTTAAAAGCCTTGTTCTATAAACTTTTCAATATCGCCTAGAATAAATAAAAAAAATAAAAAAAGAATTATTTCTTTTTCTTTTTTCTTCCTCTTTTCATCTGTGCTTTAGACACATTGCCATTCTTGTCAACATAGTACAGATATCCTTCTTCTCTTGTAATTCCGCACTTATGCATTACTTCAACTTTTTTCTTATATGGCTTTCCTGCTCTTTTCATATTAACTCTTGAGCAGTTTCCTTTTTTATCTACATAGTACAGAAAGCCAGATTCTCTTTCAATTCCGCACTTACATACCACACTTCCCATTTTTTTCACCTCGAAAAATTGTTTTTGATTAACCTTAAACGAGGTTATTTATATTATTATCGGTTTTGGACCATATATTTTGTGTCGAAACCGTAAAATTTGACAGATAGTTTTATAAATACTATCGCTACATTCAAATAAATTATGGGCCTGTAGTCTAGCGATTTTCGGGTATGAAAACTAGAAGCTATGACGTCACCTCGACAAGGTGGAGGTCCCCGGTTCGATAGGATTTTATCCCAAAAGTCCGGGCAGGCCCATCACCTAATATGGCGTCAAATTCAAAATATTTTTTTTTTTTGTCTTGTTGCTAGCCATGGCTATATTTGTTTTTTTTATTATTAAGCCATTTTTCTTGACTATTATCACAGGTGCAATTTTATCTTATATGTCTTTTCCTCTATACAGGCTTATTAACAAAAAACTTCGCAGGAAAAACATATCAGCGTTACTGACAATTTTTTTGGTTATTGTACTTGTAACTGTTCCGCTAATTTTTGCCATGAATTCTATTGCAAAAGAGGCGCGGGTCAATTATATTCTAATCAAACAAAAACTCACTGTCGGTAATTTTCATAAAACTGACTGCGGCAACACGACTTTATTGTGTACGTTTTCAGAAATATTTGACGATGTTACCTCTGCACCAAGAACCAAATATTATCTGGACAGCGCAACCGAGCGCATCACAAACTTCATTGTTAACAGCATTTCAGGCTTTCTTTTTTCACTACCTCTGATTTTCATGAATCTTATTATTGTGTTTTTTGTTATGTTTTATCTTCTAAGGGACGGTATCCACATACTTAACCGGATTGAGAATTTATCTCCATTAAAAAGGCTCCATTATAATACTATCATCAAGCGGTTTGACAACGTTATCTTTGCAGTGATTTTTGGTTATATCCTTATAGCTGTAATCGAGGGCGTCCTTGCGACTGTAATCTTTTTACTACTGGGTGTAAAAGCTCCTTTTTTGCTTGGTTTAATTATAGCATTTCTGGCTATTCTTCCTGTTGCAGGCCCGCCTTTGGTGTGGATTCCAACAGCTTTGTTTATGATCATGTCAGGTTATTCAGAAGACTCAAACATATTAGTGGTTAAAGGCATAATCTTGACTGTATACTGCACTTTTCTGATAACTCCGATAGATGCAATTTTAAAACCTAAAATTATCGGCAGTAAAGCCCAGGTTCATCCGGTTCTGATTTTGTTAGGCGTTCTTGGCGGCCTTCACATGTTTGGCTTTATTGGTTTTATTATCGGTCCTGTCATCCTTGCGGTCTTCATGACATTTTTACAGATCTACGAAAAAGAGAGGGTAATAAAATGAAGCTGAAAGTTAAAGATATGGACATTTCCACAGGCGGTGTTCATGTTGCAATCCTTCACCAGGATGATGCAGCGCTATTAGACCTTCATCCGTTGGACAGGGTAAAAATAAAAAATGGAAAAAGGATTGATACTGTTGTCCTTGACATCGGCACTAGTTCAAAACTTGTGGCTAAAGGCACAATCGGCATTTTTGATGAGGTAATGGAAACCCTTAATTTATCCGACAATAAATACATAACTATTACTCCGGCAAGAAAACCATTATCACTGGAATTTATTAAGAAGAAACTTGACGGCTTTAAATTAAATAAAACAGAAATTGAGCAGATAGTCTGGGACGTTGTCCATAATAAGCTTAGCGATATCGAGCTTACATATTTTGTTGCAGCCTGTTATGCGCACGAGCTTGACATAGTAGAAACTATCATATTGACAAAAGCGATGGCTGGCCACGGCAACATTTTAAAGCTTGATAAGCCTATTATTATGGACAAACATTGCGTTGGCGGCGTTGCAGGCAACAGGACAACCCCTATCATTGTATCTATCATCGCAGCTGCCGGGTTAACAATCCCAAAGACCAGTTCCAGAAGCATCACTAGTCCCGCAGGCACAGCTGACACAATGGAGGTTCTGGCTCCTGTCGTAATGCCTCTTCAAAAAATGCGCAGCATAGTAAAAAAAACAGGCGGTTGTTTTGTATGGGGCGGGTCATTAAACCTTGCTCCGGCCGATGATAGGATTATTTGTGTTGAGCGGCCCTTATCAATCGACGCAAAAAGTCAGCTTTTGGCATCTGTGATGTCAAAAAAGGCATCAGTTTCTGCAACGCACTTACTAATCGACATACCTTATGGCAAGACTGCAAAAATTGCAGATATTCGGAAAGCAAACCAGTTAAAAAAAGATTTTGAGACCATCTCTCATAAGCTTGGTATTAAGGCAAGAGTTATTATAACTGATGGTTCAAGTCCGATAGGTAACGGTATAGGTCCTGCGCTTGAAGCCAAAGATATTTTATACGTTTTAACAAACCATAAAAACGCCCCAAAAGACTTACTAAACAAGTCATTGAAAATGGCAGGCATAATGCTGGAACTTTCTGGTACTGTAAAAAACGGCTATGAAAAAGCAAAAGAGATTTTGGATTCTGGCGCAGCCTATCACAAATTTATCGAGATTGTGACTGCCCAGGGCGGCAAAGAAATCCAGGCAGGCAAAATCAAGCTTGGTAAGTATAGGCACACTGTTAAATGCCACAAATCAGGAACTATAAAGTCCATTTCCAATATTGCAGTAACAAAGATTGCGCGCATCGCAGGAGCCCCTGCCAACAAAAGCGCCGGTGTTTATTTATACAAACATGTAAACCACAAAGTTAAGCTTGGCGATCCATTGTTTACTATTTACAGCGGCAGCAAACTAAAACTGAAATTTTCAGTGGATGCCTACAAGCGTATTGGCGGTATTGAGATTAAATAACTCAGACCAATGGTTTATCCACAGCCAAAATCTATCTTTTGAGGGGTTAGAAATTCTGATTTCTAAACAGTTGGTGTTTTAGTCTTCGATCTGCGGAATTGGAAATTTCGTATGAATGGTGAGGTATCATACCCATAAAAAAGCTAAATTTTCAATAATAAATTATATATACCTTCTTCAATTCCATTTTCATAATGCAAAAAAAGCTTGTATTTTCCGTAATTGCTCTTGGCATTTCTTCAATAATCACACAATTAATTATTTTCCGCGAATTTTTTTCAGTTTTTTCAGGCAATGAATTAGTCTTGGGTGTTGTTTTTGCCAACTGGTTATTGATTACAGGTATCGGCGCACATTTTGGCAGGAAGAAGTCCATCTCCTTATTAATCATCTTCCAGTTCCTCATAGCCCTGCTCCCTTTTATTCATTTGCTTCTTGTAAGAAACCTTAGAAACATTTTGGTTGTGCCGGGGTCGTTATTTAGTATAACTCAGATTTTTTACAGCTCTTTTCTGCTGTTATTCCCCTACTGTTTTATTTCAGGCTTTTTGTTTCCTTTCTATTCTAATATTTTCAAAAAACCTGGCAGGGTATATTTTCTGGATAATATTGGTAATATTATAGGCGGTTTACTTTTTAGTTTTATATTTGTTTATTTATTTAACCATTTTCAGATAATCTTTTTCATTATGTCCATTAATTTAGCAGCGTCATTAATTCTTAGTTTTTATTATAAAAAAACCGTCTTAAAATATCTTTCAATATTATTGTTGTTGATCTTATTACTTATATCATTCATTGACTTTAATATGCTCACAACAAAAATGCAGTATTCCGATCAGGAAGTATTATTTCAAAAGAATTCTTTGTACGGGAATTTGGTGGTCACGAAAACTGGCGACCAGCTAAACTTTTACGAAAACGGTGTTTCATTATTTTTTGCTGACAATTTTGTCAATAGCGAAGAAACTGTCCATTATGCCATGTCCCAGCATGATGATCCTAAAACAGTGCTGTTAATTTCCGGCGGGATTTCCGGAACCACCTCCGAAATTTTAAAGTATAATATAACTTCTATTGATTATCTTGAGCTTGACCCATTATTAATTAGCCTGGGGCGAAAGTATACTTCCAATCTTGATAATCTTCTAATTAATATAATCAGCCAGGACGGCCGGTTGTTTATCAAAAAGACTAAAAATAAATACGATGTTATTATAATAGATCTTCCTGACCCCGGCACTGCAATGCTTAATAGATTTTACACTGTTGAATTTTTCACAGAAGCAAAACAAATCTTAAACAAAGGCGGTATTCTGTCAACAAGCCTTAGTTCTTCTGAGAATTATTTAAATGATGCATTGATAAAGACTAACTCTATACTCTATACAAGCCTGATAAATGTATTCGATAATGTGATAATAATTCCAAGTGGTAGGAATTACTTTATCGCATCTGACAGCGCTATTAGCCATAATCTTACTCCATCAGTGTCAACGTTGTTTGTTAATAATGATTACCTGAAAGGCATTTTAACAAAGGATAGGATTGATTATCTTAACAATTCAATTCAAAAAACCAGGCTAAACAAAGACTTCAATCCCATTTTGTATTATCAGTATACACTGTATTGGTTATCATATTTTAAATTCAAGCCATATTTGTTCCTAATGTTAATATCTATTCTAGTTATATTATATGTGCTAAAGTTAAGTCCAATTACCTTTTCAATTTTTTCAACTGGTTTTACAGCATCTTCGATCCAGATTATCTTACTCTTAAGCTTTCAGATAATTTATGGTTATGTTTACAGCAAATTAGGCATAATCATGACAGCGTTTCTCATTGGCCTTGCCGTTGGTTCATATGTGGGAAATAATTATACAGCAAAGCAGCATTATATAAAACTCGAATTTTTGCTGATATTTTTATTAGTATTTTCTTCCTTACTATTACTAAATGTGCACTTCCAATTTATAATCCCTTCTTTATCATTTTTACTGGCGTTAATTGTCGGAATGGAATTTTCAGTTGCAGCAAAACTTCATAATGATGCCTCAAAATTGTATAACGCAGACCTGATAGGCGCAGCGCTAGGCGCTTTTTTGGCTGCTGCCATATTAATACCACTGGTCGGAATCCTTAACGTTTTCATCATTTTGGTATTTATAAAACTAGTAAGTTGTTTTGTCGTAATTAAACATAAAGCATATAAATAGATATTTGTCCCAACAGGCCATGAAAAAGGACTATCTGCAATTTGGCATTGCTTTTCTTTTGTTGGTCTTATTTTTTGTTTGGTTAATCCCAAATGAAGTATATCGCAGGCTAGGTTTTTTTTTGTCAGACACTTATTTTTATATAATTTATCTATCGTTGGCTGTTGCATTAATTTATTCATTTGAATCCAAGAATCATGTTCTGCTAAATACTATATATGGGCTCTTATTTCTTCCGGTTATATTTTTCCCAGTCCTTAGGTGCTATTTTAAAATCCCTTACCTTTTTTGCAGAGCCTGCCCAAGGCCATGTCCATGGGGTAATTTGCGTCCTGTTATTGTACCCAGCTTTTTAATACTTAATTTGAAAAAAATATGCTGGTGCAGTAAACTATGCCCTCTGGGCACACTTCAAAATTACCAGTCAAAGGTGTGTAAAGTTAGGATAAGCATGCCAAAATGGTTAGTTCATATTAAATATCTTTTTTTAGCCTTGACAGTTATTGTGGTCATTGGCATCATTCTAAATCCAGTATTATTCAGCTTCTTTTTTAAGGGGACGCACCATTTTTATTTGTGGTCATTTTCCATTGCAGTTTTACTTTTTATTTTAGCATTTTTTATTCCAAGGTTATGGTGTAATTATATGTGTCCAGTTGGTACGGTTTCAAAGATCTCATTAAAACGTGGGAAAAATATTTAAATATTTGGTGTACTCAATTTCTAGCATGAAAAAGGTGGCAAATAATCTTCTGGAGAAATTTCTAAAAAAAAAGATTTCCAGGCGGGAATTTGTTAAATACTCTTTAATCTGCCTTGGGGCTGCTGCTTGGGGTGTTTATGGAACAAAAAATCTCCTCCAGATAAAGAACTCTCCTAACGTATTTAAAAACTCTGCTCCTGATGATCTATGGAAATGGAGCAAGGAAGCCTACCACTACAAGAAGTATCAGGATAATGTTCAGTGCAACGTGTGTCCGCATAATTGTTTATTAGAGCATAACGACCGAAGCATTTGCAGGAATAAAGTCAACAAAAACGGGGTTCTTTATACTTTATCTTACGGCAATCCTTGTTCAGTCCATATAGATCCAATCGAAAAAAAGCCATTATTTCATTTCCTGCCTGAATCAAAAGCATTATCAGTTTCCACCGCCGGGTGCAATTTCCGTTGTCTAAACTGCCAAAACTGGACTATCTCTCAAATGCAGCCTGAAGAAACCAATAATTCTGATGCAATGCCTGCAAGCATTGTATCAGCCGCCAAAAATAACGATTGCAGTTCTATTGCCTACACTTACGGTGAGCCGGTTTCCTTTTATGAGTACATGTACGATACCGGTAAACTCGCAAAAGAAAATCAGATAAAAAATGTTTGGGTAACTAACGGTTACATTAACAAAGCAGCATTAAAAGATTTATGCAGCTCTTTGGACGCAGCTAATGTTGATTTGAAGGGTTTTGATGATGACATTTACCTGAAATTAAATGGCGGTTCATTAAAGCCTGTATTAAGCACTTTAAAACTGCTAAAACAGGAAAAAAAATGGTTTGAGATAACAAATCTTATTGTGCCAAGCTGGACAGACGACCTTTCGAGGATAGAAGACATGTGCACTTGGCTCCATAAAAACGGGTTTGACGATTATCCTCTGCATTTTTCCAGGTTTCATCCCATGTATAAATTGACGCACTTGCCTTCAACCCCTGTTAGTACTTTAAAAGAATCAAGAAAAATCGCGCTTGATAAAGGTCTAAAATTTGTATATATTGGAAACGTTCCAGGTCTTGATGCCGAGAATACCTACTGTCCAAAATGCGGTAAAATTGTTATTGGACGAAAAGGGTATACTATTACAGAAAATAATTTAAATAATGGTTCATGTAAATTCTGTGGGGAGAACATTTCAGGGGTATGGGAATTATAAAAAAAAGTCATGCTGCAGGACTGGTTATCATAATTATAATATTACTTGTTCTTATATTCTCAAAAACAACAGGTACCAAAAAAGAAATTGTACGCAGCGCTGTAGTTGCAGGCAGTTGGTATCCTGGTGACAAAGCCGCACTTGACAGTGCTATTAACGGCTATTTTAATAATTCCATAGATGTTAGCATCAATGGTGATGTTAAAGCCTTAATTGTGCCTCATGCAGGTTATGTCTATTCAGGGCAGGTAGCCTCAAATGGATATAATCAGCTAAATAAGAATTACACAAAAATTATAATAATTGGCACAAATCATGCCCAGGGTGCTGCAGTTAACGGTATTTCAATACCTAATGTAACACATTATGAAACTCCTTTGGGAAAAGTGAAGGTATCGGATATTACAGATGAGCTATTGAAAAATGGCCTTTTTGTCAATGTGCCTGCTGCTCATTCCACACACATTATTGAGATCCAGCTTCCGTTTCTGCAAAAAAAATTATCCGATTTTGAGATTATCCCTCTTGTAACAGGCGCGCTGGATCAAAGCCAAATCCAGACAGCTGCAGACATTTTATCAAAGTACATTGATTCTGAAACGCTCATTGTCGTAAGCTCGGACTTATCTCATTATTACTCTTATGATGATGCTGTAAAGCTTGACAGCTCCTGCATTAAAAGTATTGAAGCCATGGATTTCATGCAGGCAGCAAACTGTAAAGCATGCAGTATATATGCTGTTCTCATCCTTATGGAACTATCACAAAGAAACAGCTGGCACGGCAAAATTCTGGACTATAAAAATAGTGGCGATACTGCTGGTGATAAGTCCAGGGTAGTTGGCTATGGCTCTATTGCCTTTTACGATGCAAAAGAAGAAATTCTTACAAAGGCCGAACAGGAATATTTGTTAGCAACAGCGCGCCGGACTCTAACTGAGTATTTGAACACAGGCAAAATTGAAAACACTGATGCTGCGCAGTTTAGTTCAGCTTTGAAAAAAGTGCAGGGTTGTTTTACAACTTTAAATAAAGACCATTATTTGCGCGGCTGTATCGGCCACATCCTTCCGCAGGAAGAGTTGTACAAATGCGTCATTGACAATGCAGTTAATGCAGCTGTTCATGACCCACGGTTTAATCCTGTAACTTACGAAGAACTGGAAGATATTGATATTGAAATATCTGTTTTATCAGTGCCGCAAAAGTTAGATTTTGACTCAGGCGATGATCTACTAAACCAATTACAGCCTGGTATTGACGGTGTCGTCATACAACAAGGAGCTAGACAATCCACTTATTTACCTCAGGTATGGGATAACTTCAGATCAAAAGAAGAATTTTTATCAAGTTTATGTAAAAAGGGAGGCATGGCGATTGATTGCTGGGATAATCTATCTACTCAAGTGTATACTTATCATGCCTTTGTATTTAGCGAATCTACCTAAAAAACTCCATATTTCTTATTATGTCTGTTTGAATTACAAGCCCGATAATGTCCAGGTCTTTTTTAACAGGTATTTTGTTGATTTTGCTGTTAAGCATTACATCTCTTACATTATCTGGTCCGTCCAGATGATCCACTGTAATAATTGGAGAACTCATTATCTCATCTGCTTTTATAGAATGCGGCGATCTGTCAAGTTTTATTATTCCTTTAAGTATGTCTTTTGATGTAACTATCCCTATCGGTATACCTCCATCTCTTACGATGACTGCGTTTGCCTTGTCAACAAATAATAATCTGGCTAGATTTGCCAAATTTTCACTTTTGTCTACATGTAATAGTAGACCATTCATCATATTTTTCACAGAAATAGACCCATCTTCTGCCATTATACATCACCTTGATAGCTATAATATCTTCAACTATTTAAATCTTGTGATGGTGTTACATTCCTGTAGTAATTACTTTAAGTAACTTTTTTAAAGTGCTCACAAAATTATTCTATAATTTTAATAAGAATGAAGCTGAGCTCAAACAATATTATTATCGGTATTGCGATTAGAATTTGTGTAAACGCGTCAGGCGGTGTTATAACCGCTGCAAAAATGAATGCAATTAGATAGGTGTACTTTCGTTTTTTTTTTAAATAACTAATGTCCACTATTTTAAGCCTGTTTAGTAAAAGAATTAAAAGCGGCAGTTCAAAAATCAGTGCCGATATTGTGCATACTAATGTAATAAACGAAATAAATTTGTACACGCTCCAGTAATTCTGAATATTTGAAAACCCACCTAAGCCTGCAAAAAAAGCTAAGCTTATTTCCAAAATAATATTATAAGAAAATACCATGCCTAATGCAAATAACAAAAAAAAACTTGGCAGGATGTATTTTATTGCTTGAATTTCTGCTTTATTAAGCCCCGGTCTGATGAACATGATCGTATGGTAGCAGATTATTGGCAATGTTAGCGCTATAGCCAGAATAAATCCAATATATATCTGAGTATATAATATCTCAAGCGGTGATAATGATACCAATGTTACTTCTGGGATCAATATATCTGATGCTAGCTTGTTCAGAATAATTAGCGAAATGCTGACACCTATCCCAAAAAACAATAACAGACAGGATATGATAATAATTAGTCTACTTCTTAGTTCATCCAAGTGTTCTAATACGGCTTTGCCTTCCAAAAATGTTTCACCCTATTTTTAAAGAATCCTTACCCTTTTGGTTTTTTATTGCCAGCAAGTCCTTTTCTGTACTCTCTTACAGAATTCCCCACAGCTCTTGCAAGGTCCGGGAGTTTTTTTGGCCCAAAAAGGATCAGTATTATCGCAAGTATTATTAATATTTCTGTCATGCCGATTGCCATTTAAATCCCTCTATAAGCTGCATATCTGCTCTGGATATAAAGATTGTGTTTTTAGGTATAGTCAACTTAAAGGCCGAAAAGAATATTTTTGCTTTTAAATTACCCTAACGCCACCAAATTAACTTAACCGTTTTTAACTGATGCCTTTAATTCCTCTTATACTTTCCCTTGGATACGCAATAAATCCCTTATCTGTAATCTTATACGGAAAAAGATGGAAATTATGCTTAGATCCTCTCATCTTTGAAATTTGCATAGCTCTTATCATTGAACCTGGATCACTTGAAACCGGGCATGTATACAAGAGGATTATCGCATCTGCCATAAACCCCAAAATTGACGATCTTGGTTGTCCAAGGTAGTGGTCTTCCTCGCCTACTACAACAACAGTGCACCCCCATGATGCAATCATATCAAAAAGTTTCACAAGCATCCTTCTCTGTTCACTTTCTTTTTCAAACAGTACAAGAAACGCTGATAATGAATCAATTACTATTCTTTTTGCATTGATATCCTGGATTGACTTTTTTAACCGTTCTCCGCCTGCTTCCACAAGCGACGCAATCCTTTCAGGCTCATACTGGATAAAAACAAACCTTCCTTGTTTTACGAGTTTTTCTAAATCCCATCCAAACTGTGTCATGTGCTTTATAAATTTCTCTTTATTCTCTTCAAATGAGATGTACACTCCTGTTTCATTGTTTTGCGTTATCCCTTCCATCAAGAATTGTACGCCGAATATTGTCTTACCGCTTCCGCCCCCTCCGCTTACCATGATAGCGCTGTCTTTTTCAAACCCGCCGTTTGTAGACTCATCAAGGCCTGGAATACCTGTAGACACCCTTTCTTTGATCATTTTATCACCTTAACCTTCTTTTGGATTGGTAGTATTTAACTTTTTCTGTAATTATTTTAATTTCTTAAATTTTTCATCGATCATCCTTATCGGGTCTTTACTAAACTTTTTTTCATCAGACCATTCGTATTCAACCTGTTTCCTGATCTCTTCTCTTAATTGCCAGATCTCTTGTTCTTTCTGCTCCAGCTTCTTTATCTTTTTACCCTTCTCAAACAAAAAAAATATTTTAGATATCATATCCCTCATGTATATTTTTGCGGGTGCATAGAGCCGTCTATAACTTCCTTCATGTTTTTTTAACGCGCTGGATACTTGCCCGTCTAAATATATAATCTCTGCAAACTTTTTCACTAAGTCTATTATCCTTCTTTCAATGCTTTGTGCTTTATCTAAATCAGCTAATACTTTTGCTTCCATCTTTGCCGCGATAAAATGCTCTTTGGCACTTTCCCGAATCTCGCTCCAGTCTTTTTTAACCTGTTCAACCAATACTAATATGATATTAAGTACATAGATTGATCTTTCGATTTGTTTTACTATGTATTGGTCTTCAAATTTTGTTCGCTGTATTCCGTAATATACATCCCATGCGCGTTTTTGAATATTTAACGTTTCTGCCTTTATTTCATTGAATATTTCTTCCATAATTATTTAGTTGTATTACTTCTTTATATTATTTACTCCCCTCTCTCTTCAGTATTTTTTAGTTATTGCACATATGTCGCATTCTAGACATATTTGTCCATAATGTCCTATTTAAGTCAATAGCTTTATAAACAGTATTAGATAATTATTCTCGTGATTAAAAATGCATTTACCTAACTTAAAAAGTTTATCAAAAGCTCAGATCAAAGAGATTATAGAGCTAGGGATAAAACTAAAAAAAAATCCGGAAAAGTACTATGACAAGCTAAAAAATAAAGTTTTAGTCATGTTGTTTGAAAAAACCTCAACACGAACAAGGACCAGTTTTGAAGCTGGTATGGCAGGCCTTGGCGGCCATGCAATCTTTCTCGATTGGAAATCCACTCAACTAAACAAAGCAAAATTATCTGACGAGATCAAATGCATTGAAAAGTATGCTGATATCATCATGGCTCGCGTATTCCAGCATGAGACCATTGAAGAAATTATTAAAAATTCCACAAAACCAGTAATTAACGGCCTTTGTGACCAATATCATCCCTGCCAGATCCTGGCAGATTTGATGACGATAAAAGAAAAGCTCGGCAAACTTACCGGACTAAAATTGGCGTATATCGGTGATGGAAATAATGTCTGCAATTCATTAATAATCGGCTGCAAAAAGGTCGGTATAACAATTTCAGTTGCCTGCCCCAAAGGTTTTGAGCCTTTGGAGAATCCCGATTTACTAACGACAAGCCCAAAGAAAGCAGTAGAAAATGCAGATGTCGTTTATACAGATACCTGGATATCAATGGGCCAGGAGAGCGAAGCAAAAAAACGCCTGAAAATTTTTAAGCCGTTCCAGATTACAACGGAGTTATTGGCAGATTCACTTTTTATGCATTGCCTTCCGGCTTATCGAGGTTATGAAGTTACTGACGAGGTTATTGATTCAAAGCAGAGCATTGTTTTTGATCAGGCAGAGAACAGGATGCACGTCCAAAAAGCATTAATGTTAATCATGCTAAATAAAAAATAATTCAATCAGTAAAAGAATTGGCTAAACCGAATATAAGTTTACATTAATTGAGGTTTATATTGTTTGCTCAAATTGGGTTTTATACCTTGCTGTGATTGGGATTTTTTAAGAGAAAAAATGAAATTAATAAAAAACAACATAACCGCTGTGGATGGTTTCACAGCGCTTGGAAAATGCATCGGCATAAAAAAAGGCAAAAAAGATTTTGCCATTATCTATTCTGATACTGTATGTAATGCAGCAGCAGTCTATACCAAAAACAAAATCAAGGGCGCGCCCTTATATGTTAACATGGACCATTTAAAGGACGGCAAAGCGCAGGCAATTGTTATCAATTCAGGGATTGCAAATGTTGCAACCGGAAAAAAAGGGATTTCTGATGCGTATAAAACCTGCAAGCTGGCAGGCATAGAACTTAACTGCAGCCCAAAAAATATTTTGGTAGCATCAACCGGCATTATCGGGAAGAATTTACCTATCGGCATTATAGAAAAAGGCATAAAAAATTCCAAAAATAAGCTAAAAACAGACAATCATGCAGCAGAAGCTATTCTTACGACAGATACTGTAAAAAAAGAGATTGCTGTAAAAGTTGACAATTTTACAATCGGCGCAATTGCAAAAGGCTCGGGTATGATCCATCCTAACATGGCAACCATGCTTTGTTTTATCACAACAGATGCAGAGCTATTGCCTGCAGAATTAAAACAATGCTTAAAAAAAGCAGTAAATGTCAGTTTTAACATGATCTCAGTTGACATGGACACTTCCACCTCTGACATGGCCATAATCATGAGCAATAACACAAAAAAAGTAAGCAAAGCAAAATTTCAGGATGCATTAACATATGTCTGTAAAGAGATGGCCAAAAAGATAGCCTCTGACGGGGAAGGCGCAACAAAATTAGTGGAAGTTAATGTAATAAATGCAAAAACCCATAGCGACGCAAAAAAAATTGCCAAAGGGATTATCTGCTCCAACTTGTTAAAATGCGCCATATTTGGAAACGATCCCAATTGGGGCCGGATCCTGTGCGCAATAGGCAATAGCACTGGTTATTTTGTTGAAAAAAAACTGGGTGTATCGATCCAAAACAAAATAATTGTAAAAAACGGTATTGAATGTAAAGATTTTGACAATAAACAAATTTCAAGCTTATTAAAAAAAGACAAAGTAACTATCACTGTTAACTTAAACCTTGGAAATGCAACAAGCACAGCTTTCGGCTGCGACATGAGTTATGATTATATTCAGATAAACGCAGCATATCATACATAAAAATGGACAAAATTCAACAAAAAGCTTACAATTTAATCGAAGCATTACCTTATATCCAAAAATACTCAGGCAGTATTTTTGTAATTAAATATGGCGGCAATGCCATGATAGACGATAGCATAAAAAATGCAGTGATGGGTGATATTGCATTATTAAAGCATGTCGGGATTAATCCAATAGTTGTCCATGGCGGCGGGCCTATGATAACTAAAGAGATGCAAAAAGCCCATATAAAGCCCAAATTTGTAAATGGCCTAAGGTATACAGATGCAAAAACAATGCAGATAGTAAAAAATGTTTCCGGCATGATAAGTGGCGAGATAAAAAAACTTTTAGAAAATGAAAGCTGCAAATCTGAAAATATAACTGATGGGCTGATAAAGACCAAGATCAAAAACAAAAGTCTTGGCCTTGTTGGTGATATAGCAGGTATTGATAAATCTAAAATATTTAAAAAAATAAAACAGGGAATTATTCCTATCATCGGCCCGTACGGCCATGATGGCAAACACTATAATAATATTAATGCAGACACTGTCGCAACAAAGGTAGCTGAAGCAGTTAATGCTGAAAAACTGACCATCTTGACAAACGTTGAAGGTGTCTATGAAAACGGAAAGCTAATCACTCACCTAAGCATAAAAAGCGCAAACACCGGAATAAAAAAAGGCGTGATAAATAAAGGCATGATCCCAAAAGTTAAAGCATGTATTAACGCTGTAGAAAAAGGCGTAAAAAAAGCGCATTTGATCGACGGTACATACAAGCACAGCCTGCTTCTTGAATTTTTTACAGTCAAGGGTATTGGGACAGAGATTGTGAAATAGTCACTACTAATTAATAGTATTTATTCATAACATTTAAAAAGCATATGAGTTTTCTAAGCAATATGGTTATTAATGATCCACCGCTAATCTCCCATGAGCATTTTGACAAAGCGTTTGGTGCACCTAGGTTTAAGGCGATTGAGACTATTTTATATCTTGAAGATAATCCCCAAATACATGAACTTACAGAGGCTGTCCTTTTAGCTCTTGGGGCAGGGGATATTTTCCATACAGAATCCGGTTTAACCGCACTTAATTACTTTGAAGAAAAAAAAAAGTCTATTGATCTGGTTATAAGCGATAGAAAAGTGCCACAAATTCGGGGTGAAATATTTGTGCCGCTTGTTAAAAGATTGAGTCCTCTAACTGTAATTTTGATGACTTCTGGCTCATTAAAATTTGGTAATTATCATGAAGACGCCTATTTGAGTAAACCTGTTTCTCTGGATGACCTAATTCCAACTTTATTAGGCTTAGACAGCCTTGTAGCTGAAAGAAAATCGTGGAGTCAGGAACAAATAACAGATTACCTATCACAACATTATCAAAATGGCAATCTTGACAAGGAATTAATCAAAACATCAGAATGGACTGAAGAAATGGCAATGAGATACATTGACATGTTCAGGCAAAGAGGTTTAGATTCCATCTTAGTTAATACAAGAAGTCTGCCTATAGTTTCAGCCAACAAAGATTATGTCATCATAAATTTATCAACAGAGCTTCATTCTCCTCACATTCTCTTGGCTGCCGCACCCTATTTATCAGCTCATGAAAAAATGCATGCTCTTCAAAAGCAAGGAAAGATTCATTCAAATCTTTATAATCTTCAATCATATCATATTCAATCATCAGATGGCAAAATTACAGAAGGTTTAGTTGAAGCTCCTGGTATAGTTCGAGAAATAATTGCTGATGCAGCAGCTATTAAATGTTACGGTGCCAGTATAATAGATGAGGGCTTTTATACTCTGGTGAGAAATGACAGCAATCAAAATTATTTTGGCTCCGAAAGCCTGTCTCTTTTGGTTTACAGGCAAGCCCAATCCAGAGAATTTAGCAAGCTTGTATCTGGTAGCCTTCAGGCTAGGTTAGAACAACTCAGCTCTGATTATGGTGAGCATGCTTTAAGCATTCTTGAAAACGAACCAGCCTCTATTTTACAAACATATAATCATTTTGTGGATACTTTCTGTCAGGTTTTCCAGTCTGTTCGCATTGATGGCAAAAATTGATGATGTCCTATTCTAGACATATATGTCCAATTTGTTTGATATAGGTCAATAACTTTATAAATAAAAATACTTCACTCCATCTGAAATGGAAACGGATAAATTAAAACAAATTGAGCATGATCATATCATGCAGACGTACACCCGCTTTGACGTAATAATAGACTATGGTAAAGGCTGTTATGTTTATGACGTTAACGGAAAAGAGTATCTGGATTTTCTAGGTGGTATTGCAACTTGCACAGTAGGCCATGGTAATAAGAAAGTTGCAGAGGCAATATGTGCGCAGGCAAAAAAACTTCTTAACATTACAAACTTATATTATACAGAACCGCAGGTTGTTCTTGCAAAAAAATTATCAGACTTATCAGGCCTAAAAAAATGCTTTTTTTGCAATTCTGGGACAGAAGCAAACGAAGCAGCTATAAAACTGGCAAAAAAGATCACAGGCAAAAAGCAATTTATTGCATTTGAGCATTCATTTCATGGCAGGACCACAGGCAGTCTTGCAGCAACCTGGAAAGTTAATTACAAAGAGCCTTTTACTCCTCTCGCTCCAGATGTAATCTTTGTAAAATATAATAATATTAAGGCTTTGGAAAATGCTCTCACAAACGATATTGCTGCTGTCATAATAGAGCCGATCCAGGGTGAAGCAGGAATTATTGTGCCAGATAAAGGTTATCTAAAAGCAGTTGAACTTCTATGCAAAAAAAATAATATTTTATTAATAGTTGACGAGGTCCAGTCAGGCAACGGCCGAACAGGCAGTTTTTTTGCCTATCTTCACGATGGTGTAATACCCGATATTGTGACTTTATCAAAGGGTCTTGCAAACGGCGTGCCTATCGGTGTCTGTATCGCAAAAGCAGGAATAGATTTTGAAAAAGGCGACCACGCTTCCACTTTCGGAGGAAATAGTCTTGCCTGCGCAGCTGCAAATGCAACTGTCGATTATATAATTGACAACAAGCTGATGGACAATACTCAAAAGGTTGGAGATTACTTCATAGAAACATTAAATAATCTAAATAACCCACTGATAAAAAAAGTCAAAGGCAAGGGGCTGATGATCGGAGTGAAACTTACAGATGACAAGGCAAAAGATATTGTTTATAGATGTTTTGACAAGGGGCTTTTACTAAATAATGCAGCTGATGATGTTCTGCGTTTTTTGCCACCGTTAATTATCACAAAAGCTGATGTTGACAAAGCAGTGGCGATACTGGATTCAGTTTTAAAGGAGACACTAAGTTTTTAAGGTATGTTATAATAACTGTTACAATATTATTTATAGTGAGATTATAGATAAAATGATACGAGCGGGAATAATCGGCGCATCCGGGATAACCGGATATGAATTAACAAAATTGTTAAAAAAGCATTCTGATGTAGAATTAAGGCTTTTAAATAGTGCAAGTTGCGAAGGTAAGAAGGTTAAAGATGAGTATCCTGAATTTGAGGATGATGAGTTAACCTATAATCATCTTACAGAAGTGCAAATTAATGGGCTTGGCTTAGATGTAATCTTTTTGTGTGTCCCGCACACAAAAGCGATGGTGCTTGTTCCCTGGTTAAAGATGAAGGTTATTGACTTAAGCGCAGATTACAGGTTTAAAGATGCAAAAGAGTTTGAAGAAGTATATGGTGTGGCTCATAAAGATCAGGGTACAAAAGCTGTTTATGGTTTGCCTGAACTTTTTAAAGAGAAGATCAAAAAAGCCAAAGTTGTTGCAAACCCTGGTTGTTATGCAACTGCCTGCATTTTAGCCAGTTACCCTCTCCAAAAATTGGCAAAATATATTGTCTTTGACTGTAAATCCGGTTATAGCGGCGCTGGCAAAAATTCAGTTTATGCAAAAGATCCAAGGATAATAAAAGATAATATCCAGGCATATAAACTAACAAATCATCGCCATAAATACGAGGTCAATCAGTTTATCAAAGCTAAGATAAGCTTTACTCCTCATGTCTTGGACACTTATCAAGGTATTATGTGCACTGCCCATATCCTGCTTAAAAAGAATCAGGATGCTGAAGAAATTAAAAATCTTTTCAAGACTTTCTATTTTGACCACCCTTTTGTTGAAATTGTTGATAACATACCAGATTTACACGACATTCAAAAAACAAACAAATGTTTAATTGGCGGTTTTGAAATAGACGAGAATAATCAGTTAGTTATAGTTTCTGTTCTTGATAATCTAATCAAAGGCGCTGTTGGGCAAGCTGTTCAGAATATGAACTTGATGTTTGGGATTGATGAAACTACTGGATTTAAATAATCATATTTCAATTTGTCCTATATTGGACATTTATGTTTATTTTGTTTTATTTTAGTCAATAGTTTTATATATCTAAAAAAATTTACTAACAAAATGAAAAAAGTAATACTTGCATACTCCGGCGGGCTTGACACCTCTGTAATCTTAAAATGGTTAATCGATAAAGGCTATGAGGTTGTTTGTTATTTAGCAGACCTGGGCCAAAAAGAAGATTTTCTAGCTGCAAAAGAAAAGGCGCTAAAGATAGGCGCATCAAAAGTATATATTGAAAATTTACAGAAGGAATTTGTGCAGGATTTTATATATCCTGCTATCAAAGGTAACGCTATCTATGAAGGGAAATATTTGCTTGGAACTTCTCTTGCAAGGCCTTTAATCGCAAAAAAGCATATTGAAATAGCAAAAAAAGAAAAGACCAATATTGTAGCTCATGGTGCAACAGGCAAAGGTAATGACCAGGTACGTTTTGAATTAACTTATTATACGTTGATGCCTGATGTTAAGATAATAAGCCCCTGGAAAGATGAAGAGTTCTTAAATGAGTTTAAAGGAAGAACTGATCTGATAAATTATTCTAAAAAAAATGGTATACCTATAAAAGCGACAAACAAGGCACCTTACAGCACTGACCCTAACCTTATGCATATAAGTTATGAAGCAGGAGTATTGGAAGACCCTATGTATACACTGCCTGAAAAAGAGTTTGAGATGACAGTATCACCTAAAGATGCTCCAAACAAAGAGACAGAATTAGTTATTGAATTTAAAGCCGGTGTTCCGATTAAAATTACTGATAAAACAAATAATGTTACAAAAACTGATTCATTAGAGTTATTTTCTTATTTAAATAAAATCGGCGGCGAAAACGGAATTGGCCGTGAAGACGTAGTTGAAGACCGTTTTGTGGGTATGAAATCTCGAGGTATTTACGAAACACCAGCAGGCACAATACTCCGCAAAGCCCATTTGGATATCGAAGGACTGACAATGGACCGTGAAGTAATGGCGATCCGTGACAGTTTGACACCCAAATTTTCACAATTGATCTATTTCGGTTTCTGGTACGCGCCTGAGATGGAACTATTAATGAACATGGTCGATAAAAGCCAGGTGAATGTTAGTGGCAAGGTTCATTTGAAGTTATATAAAGGTAATGTACTAATCCAAGGACGTGAAAGCAAGAACAGCTTGTATAACCCAAAGATCGCTTCTATGGACGAGATTGGTGATTATGACCAAAAAGACGCAATTGGTTTTATTAAATTGAATGCTTTACGGTTGAAAGCCTGGGCTAATAGAAAAAGTTAATTCTTTTTTTTTATATAGTGATATAAAATTTGAATAAGTTTTTTGACTACTAAAAGGATTGGTAAAAACTGAATAAAAAAAATGTTAAAAAAAGATGGAATAAATGGGAGGCGGCTGTATAGATGCACTGTCACTCCCATTTATTCGATTTTAAACGTTAATATTACCTGCCGAAAATCATCTGCCAGAAAGTTTTGGGAACCTCCGCTTCTCCGGTTACCCACCATCCTGCTTCGGTTTGCTTCATCTCGGTTATCTTCGGACGACCTGGTGGCATACCATGAACAGAAGCGGTCATGGAGTCCTTGGTAAGATCTCCGTTCACTACTTTAATTTCTCCTGTAACATAAACACCTGTTGTCTGTTTTACAAACTCGGCAGATAGATAAATTTCGGCCACACGTTTCATCAGTGTATTGCCTTCAGTATTGATCCAGAATCTGGCGTACAATTTCTCCGGGATTTTGAATTTTTTCTTTCCTGATTTACCATGTCCTGCTTTGATAAGTGAAAAAATCATCGCGCCATCTTTTTCGTTCAATTCATAATTCAGCGGATATATCTTTTGCCCTGCTTCTGTCAGGATGCACAGTGTATGGGTTGCCGAAACAGCTTCGTACGATTCCAATCTAGTAAACCTTTCCAGATTATTGAGCTCGGCATAACGTTTGATGCTGTAGATTTCGGCTACCTTACTTGCCGACCATCTTTTCTTTTCAATATGCCAATCCGAAGGCTGGCTGTCTATTTTTACTGATGTGATAATCGCATCTTTAGTTTCCTTTAAAAACACAATATCCGCTCCAAAGGTCAGAGGCGGAGCTACGAACATGCCAACGATAATGCAAATAGCTATCATGTTTTTCATTGTACTTTTCCTTTCATTTGTTTTGAGATCCGCCCACATAATCAGTTTTAAGAAAACTGATAAAATGTTATGTATGTCAAAGAGCAATATGTAGGCTTATCCAGTTATCTGATCGGCGGAAGCGTTGGTTTTACCTCCACCCCATAAGGCCGTGTAAAAGATAATTTATGGAGTGGGATTGTATATTCATTACCCAATCCTTCATAGACCCTTATCCCATCCTTTTCCAGTAGGGCAGTACCTTTCTTTCCTGTTATCTGAACCGGCCTCTTTACCTCTTTTCGAGCTGAGACTTTCAGATAAAAAGTGCCCTCGTAAGTATCATAAAGGATCACCCAGAACTTCTGTCCGCAGAAGATGTATCTTCTAAATGAGACCGAAATCGGATCGCCGATAAGTTTCAACGGGATGGGCCGTATCCTTGTGTCTTTTGCGTTCACAACAGTCCTAGCCGATTCAACATCGGATGCCAGATCTGAAGGCAATATGTACATCGCTCCGCCGATGATGTACCCGGGCCCGGTCATAGCCACACGATGAAATCCCCAAAGCAGAGACAGTTCTTCTGCCTTTTCCAGAAACCATTTGATATCCTTATTTTCAGATGAACAGCCCGTGAACACAGCCATTAACAAAAGAATCATAACATGCTTCCGAAGTTTCATAACACCTCCTTTATCTAATAAGTTATTATCAGCCCATCTATCTCAAACACTTCAACTGAAGCATCTCATATAGATGGACTGATTGGATGCCCAGGATATATTCTACAAGCGAGAGCCAATATTGACTATTTGCCAACTTCTACCATCTGGATTTTTGGGGCACCCATTTCCCGTTTTGAAATCTAAGATATCCCTCTGTGGCCTCTTGTTTTTTTATGATTTCGATCATCATTTCATTAAAACGAGCAGCTCGCTCACTGAGAAAATCCCTCATTAAAACGCCGCCGGTTTCGATTAAGAGCCTAGTTGTGAACGAGTCCCCTCCCTTGTCATCCAGACATTGAGCAAAGTTTTTGGCAACATCACAGTATTGCAGGTAAAGATCACCCAAATCATCGTTCCCGATCAGGCTATGGGTGGGTATTGCATAATCAATTTTTTTACCTGTATTTCTGTAGAGTATTCCATTGTTAACATATTCCGCCAGGAATCCTACATCCCTTACAGCGGGGTCGGTTGTGGAAAGGAACGATCCTGAGGAGCTCGATACACTTGCGTTAAGGGTGAATTTAACGTAACTCCCTTTTCCATTGATCCACACTCCGGATTCATAGATCCACTGCGAAGTGGACCATCGCCCGCCCACTTTAGCCAGCTCTCTTGCTGCATTGAGGACTTCATTTGGCATCCCTTTAAGACGTGGATCGTTGGATAGCAGGACCTCATTGCTCACGGCAACCCAAGGAAATTGTCGGCGCGCCAGTTTCGCGCGATTTTCCTCAGCATGAATTGTGCCGTCAAGATACTTGAACTTCCTTCTTAATTCTTTTGGGTAGGATTTGAAGAAAAGTCCTTGGAGCCTGAGCATCTCTTCGGGGTCAGGCTTCCTTTCACCAGTGATTTTGAACAAAGTCCGAAAGGATGTGTAGTGTCTGTCTTTAGGATCTTTCTCTTTGATGAAACGCAGGAGCGTACTGGGCTGCTTTGCCTTGAACTGGATAATTGTGTGATTCAAGGTCATAAAACAGTCATCCCATATCCAGTCTCCGTCCACATCCCGCAAGGACACGACCACGCCATATTTGGTTGTGTACTCGTAAATCCTGGGCGTATCAGCGCATTGGAAAGAGTGCTCATCAATGATTCCTTCATAAGCATCATGATCCGTATGAAAGAAATGGTGTTTGATCAATTGCACTATTTCATCCCACTTGGCACCATCAATTCGATAGATTGGAGCAACAGGTTTTTGTGCAATGTAAAAATACACATCAGTACCGCGCCGGCCATGCCGAAGATCATCATAAATGCCGATGCCGGTATCCTTCAAAGTGATTTTAATGATATCTTGTTCCGCCTTAAACTCAATGTGATCCTCATCAGCCGAAATAATTGCCGCCTTGTAAGATTTGACAAGTGGCATAAAATCCCTTTTAACATGGATAAGGCCAGCAGCATGGGCAGAAGTAAGGGTCAATGCGACAAAAATTGCCAGTAGATATTGCATCATCTTTTTCATAGTACTGTCCTCCATTGATTTTTAGAGTTATTGAAAATTAGAGCGCCCTTTTCCGTTTAAAAAATTAAAAGAATCAAGATTCCCTTGGTCATTTTTTTTATCACCACCTTTCCCTACTAAATAAATTAATCACCTGTAAATTTGGTTATTGTTCAATAAAATTCATATTTATAATAAATCCAATTCCACCTTCAATAAATCCAAAAAGCCAATATAAACCTCCTTTCCAAAAATGTATTGAATTTCTTTATACTATAATCTAAGAAAAATTGTGTTCTATGACTCAGACCAAAAAATTTGGTTGTTTCCAAGCCTTTCCGTCAAACCAAAATGTTTTCCTAAATTTTCTTAGTACTTTTTTGATCCAACAGACAATTTCCATTTTTTAAATAATTCTATGCAAAATTCAGTTCAGAAAATTGATTAAGAAATTATTTGAGCAAATGGTGCAGCTCATGTAGCTGATTAGTTTGTGCAAGTAGTTGCGCAAAAAAACCAAATACGGTTTAGATATTTTTTTTTGTAAATATGATATGTGGTTAAGTTCCAGCAGTTGGTTCGAACCTGATAATTTTTGGTGTTTTTTCATTTTGAGCAATTAACAATAGTCTGCAGTGATATGGTTATGATCTGCTTCAAGCACAATTTTCCTAAAGTATTCGTAAGGTGGCTCTCATCAGATTAGTTATTATTAACTAGTGATAACTATCAGGTATATAAAATAAGTTTTAAAATATATGGTCATTTTAGAAATATTTATATATTAAAACGGATATTTAACTAAATAATGCCAATAAAATTAGACAATTTTGACAAAGAGATATTGTATGAGCTAAGCACAAACTGCAGGATAGCAGAATCCCAGATTGCAAAAAAAATAAAGAAATCAAAGCAGTTTGTAAATTACCGTATACTAAGGCTGATAGAAGAGAAAGTGATCTTATCTTTTCAGTGCAGGATCAACCCCCACATCCTGGGATTTCATTCATTCTTCACAATATTTTTCCGGTTCAAAAACGTAACAGAAGACTCCCTTGAACAGATAAAAGATTATTTGATAAGGTCAAAAGAGATTGGTGTTTTTCAGACATATATCGGAATCTATGACCTATCTATTGCGTTTGCAAGCAAAGACATACTCTCTGGAAAGAAAATATTAGATAAGTTCCTAAGCAGATTTAGGGAATATATCTCAGATTATGGCGTTTTTTTTAGATATATGATCCGGACATACCCCCGAAAATATTTGCTTGAAAAAGAAAGCTATAAAGGAACAATGCTCTATGAAGGCGAATATCAAAAAATAATAAAGCTAGATAAGACAGATACAGATATACTGCATATCTTATTAAACAATGCAAGGATAAGCTACGTCGATCTTGCAGCCAGATTAAAGATAAACATCAAAACAGTTATAAAAAAGATAAAAGATATGTTGGAAAAAAAGATTATAGGCTCGTTTTCAATACATATTGATGCTGCAAAAATTGGGTTCCAGCATTACCTTATGTTCATAGATATGGACACGTCAGATGAACAGCTGATAAATAAGCTTAACCTCTTTTTAGACCAGTCCAAAGAGGTTACTTTTGCAGCGTTCAATATTGAAAAATCGATACATACCGAGCTATATGTCAAAACAGAAACGGAACTTCAGGTGTTTGTAAATAAGCTTAGGATGGAATTTTCAGATAACATCAATAATATAGCGTTTATAAGGTCAATTGAAGAGCCAAAAGAAGACTTTTCAGTGTTTAGCCATATGTCTAATCATGCTGCTTTATCAAACAAAGCATAGCCCGGCATAATAGGGACAGGCAAAGCTTCTGTTATCGGATTCTGTTGATTTAGAACAGAAAAATAGTTATGATTTTTTACAGCCACCTCATCCATTACATCCTCCAGCGTTTCACGGCTATATAAAACAGGATCTTGCGATCTTTCTCTCAGATCAATCTTTGTCAATAAAAGCCTATACTCTTTCCCATCATGGTCGCGATGCAGCTCATTTGATATTGCTAAAGGCGTAAGATCATAGGCATTTGCATTTACAGCTTTTTTAACAGCATTATAGCTTGCCACATTAAAATCAGTTTTACGATCCGCTTCAACAACAAACTGAATTGCAATAGAATCATAACCTCTCTTTTCAGCATGCTTCAATCGATTAAGATTAATATCCAAAGCACATCCTGTACTCATAAATGGAAGGTCGATTATCATATCCTCAAATGCATATACACTACCCTCCAAATATTTTAGTATATCGCTGTAAAAAATACCATCATCAAAATCTTTAAAAAAGGAAGGAAGCACTCTATTATCTAAACCCATACATCTAGCCCATGATGCAACCACCCCGTTCTCAATAAGAAGATAATGATCCGCTTCAGGATTATCTTTTAACATATCATCAACAGTCTCAGGCTGATGGTTCTGAAACCCACCAGAATATTTTATCCCAAATAGCCTATTTAAAAATTTGTTATTAATCTTTTTAATATTGTCCCTGCCAGCATTTCTAATCATCCCTTTTATATAATCAACACAGCCTTTCCTGACCTTAGTCTGCCCAGAGTTTAGATGTAATAATATACTGGAATGTTCTGGCCCAATATCTAAAATATCATACTCTGCAAAAGGCTGCACATCTTCCTGATCAGGCTTTTCCTTTATATGCGGTTTGATAAATTTTTTAAATTTTATATAAGCTCTTTCAAGAGCACTATAAGCTAGATCAGCTAATTCACCTACAGACGAATTAGCAGTATATGCCTTTGCCTCATCATCCTCACGCCTCCTATAAAGGATCTTATTAAAGAGATCATTCAACCTTTCATGACAAAAAAAATCTTTTTTCATTTCATGCTTTACAGTTTCTGTACTCTCCTTTTGGAGTTCGTTTGCAAGCCGTAGATAAACAATTTCTTTGCAGGCTTTTAATACATCAACATAATTATCTACTTGATCTTGCATAGTCTGGGTTATTTTTGGAGAGATGGCACCTCCATGGCCCTCCAATATTATCTCATTATAAGGCAACCATAAAAGATTGCCGGTGAAATTATCATCTGAATTAATAATCCCTTGATTTTGACTAAGTTTTTGATTTTTAGAAATAAGATTTCCGATACGATTATAATTCTGCATCTCTTTTTCTGATAGATTGGTCAAGATATCGATTGATGAACCTATTGCATCCAGATTTATCCTTATTCTTTGAGGAAGTGGAAGTTTGGAATCTTTAGCTTTAGCATAAAACATATCAATTTCAGGTTTTAAAAATTTAGTTTTCACACCCGGGTAAAATTGTGTTAGATAATTATAGATGATCACATGATGATTCAAACCATCACCCTCATTATTAAAACTAGGTTTTAAAGATTCATGCCTTCCTAGCTCACGTAAGGGGTTTTCTTGCATACCAATATGATACTCCAAAGCAAAGTATAAGAAAGCCATTTTTGCCTGCTCAGGAGCATTCTTCGGTATAATTGGCCTATATACGTCATACACTTTTTTAGCTCCGCCTGCCAAATCAGAAAACCAGCCGGATGGAAGCTTTCCATTATTGATATGTTCAACACCTCTTTCGATGGTATGCTGCTGTTTAGATAGTAAAAAATTATTAACAGAATTATAATGCAATGCAAACGTCATATAACCCGCAAGAGCTAAAGTGCTTAGCCTTTTCATAAATCCTTTTTTTTGCAGATACTGGGGTACTACTTCGCTTATACTCCCCTTTTCTGACTTATCAGAAGGATCCCCTAATTTTACAAAAGGAAGTTCACCAATTGGAGCATTACTTAAGCTACTCATCCTTCTGTCTTTAGGGCTATGCCTAACCCTATGTTCCAGATTTTCCCGCCTATGGCTTAAACTCTTATGGATATACTGATTTTTCATTATTCTACACTAATATAGCTATTTAACTATATAAATCTTTCCATTTTTTAACTATTAAATAGTGGTAACATCGGAATTATTCCTTCCTGAGTAAAAACAAATTTTTATTCTAGATTGTTTATAAAACCAGTCTTCTGTTAAAATTATATGAATTTAGGATTAAGGTTTATAATATATAAAACAAATAATAAAGGTGATACATATGGCTTATTTAAAATATAAAATAGAAAAAACCGAAGATTTAGAAGTAGATAACCGAAAATTACGCAGAGACCAGTACTTAAACACATTGTTTAACTCTATCGAGAATGGTTGGAAATATAAAAAAGAAAAAAAGGGGCTATTAAAAGAGCAAAAGCTAATATTAAATAAATATGCTGAAAGTATGCTAGCAGAGAATAAAAACCACCTATCTGTTGTACAATTAACAAGAGATTTGATGAGGGTTGGCAGTTTAATTAAAAAACCCTTTTCACAATACACAGAAGATGATATTAAGAAATATCTTTCTAATTTAAAAATATCTGGTTGTTCAGAAGAAACTATTACTAATAAAGCAGTGTCTATACGATTGTTTTTTAGATGGCATTACAAAGGAGATGCCACAATAAAAAAAGATGCTCGGGGATATCCAGAACTTGTTGATTGGGTTAAAGTAAAAAGAAAAGGAAAAAAGATACAACCAAGTGAGTTATTAACAATACAGGATATTGAAAACCTCGTTAAAGTAGCCACAAATGACAGGGATAGGCTTATTCCTATTGCTTTATACGAAACAGGTTGTAGAGTAGAGGAGTTTATTAATATTAAATTTAAAGATGTTACTATTGAAGGAGAAGGTGATAACCAAATAATGTATATTGATGTTGAAGGAAAGACCGGAAAAAGAACAGTAATGTGTAAACACGCTATACCCTATTACCAAAAACTTATAGAAAACTATCCCTATGAATTTAATAGTAATTTGCCTGTAATAATAAACACAAAATTTACTAAACCAGATTTTATTAGTACAGGTTTTCTAGGCGTAACCTTAAAAAAAATGGGTAGATGTGCAGGTATTAAAAAAAAAATATACAATCATTTATTTAGGCACAGCAGAGCAACTGAATTATCACAACATATGAGTGAAAGCGAAATGAGAATATATTTTGGTTGGTCTAAAACATCGGATATGCCTACAAACTATATACACATTAACAATCAAAATGTTAAAAATAAAATTAAAAGTATATATGGGATTAAAACAGAAGAGAAAAAGGAACTAAAAGATAATTTATTTAGAACAAAAATATGCGGATGTGGATATACTAATCCAACAACACAGGTATTCTGTAGTAAGTGTGGTAAAGAGTTAATAAGGAAAACCGTACAACAGGAAAAAATTGACAATGTTAAGAAAGTACTTGACTATGGTATGAACTCTCCTGAAACTAAAGATAAACTAGCTAATTTACTTACAGAGATTGTAAAAAGTATGCAGAAATAATTTTTTCTCTTTTTTATTTTATATGAATTCGTGGGTTACTTTTATAAATATTTTTTCGCTAATTATTAATACTGGAAACGAAAGTTTACCAGCCAAAAGTAAAAAACAAAAAGGTGAAAAAAGAAAACATACACAGTAATTACCGAAGGCAGATGTTGGTCAGGTGTCGCCGAAATCGAAGCAAAAACACCGGCAGAAGCAAAGAAAATAGCAGAAAACTATCAACCAGAAGATTTTGATATTGATTTTTTGGATGGTATATCTTCTATCTACGTAGAAGAAGTTGAATAATTTTTTTTTATAAATTTTCTACTTTTTTTTTCAACTACTGCCTAATAATAGGTTTTTAAAATATAATGCCTTATCAAATCCGGAGGTAGTTAGATGCATTATTAATAAAAAAAACGCAACCACACCGCCGAAAATAAGCCACAAAACGATGCTGTGAGGTTGTTTTGTCATTATAACTGTGCCAATTTCGTTTATTCCTATTTGGGTTTAATACCCCGCAGCTTGCTGCGTTAGTTTATTAAACTCAAATTTGTTCTTTTCTTTTATGGAAACTAAATATGCTTGTCATTGTAGTTATAGGATTCGGTACCATATGGTTTTTGTTATGAA
>JBDRFR010000005.1:0-5241 GCA_043818675.1 Nanobdellota archaeon | reverse complement strand
TCTAATTTTGAATCAATAAATCAATTGATTTGCTGCCAAAACGAGGCAATAACATAGAAATAAGAGATAATATCAAAGAAAAAGTACTTCTGTCAAATTATGTTTTATGTTGAGATAGAGGTAAAACTGTCAGACTTGGGTTCAAAGCAAAGAGTGAACAGACATTAGTAATGATATATCAACAATATTTAAATATAATTATGTTATTCTAAATCCTAGGCCCCAGTAGTATAGTGAATAGAACACAAGATTGCGGTAGGGATGCAAACATCTTGAAACCCGGGTTTGATTAACTTGAAGGTTTGAACCTTAGGTTCGAAAGTCCCGGCTGGGGCATTACTTATTCTGGCCGTAGTAGAAATCTTCTACCATACCTATAGTAGAAATTTCAGAGGCGTTTCGGTCCAGCCTTAATGCTTTAAGCCTGGGAAACCTTAATGCATAACCTGAACTGTAGGTTGGACTTTTTTGAATCTCTTCATAGTCAATCTCAACAACTACAATTGGTCTAAGCCTGACCTCTTTTCCCTTTTCAGATATAATCAAGGGCTTTAATTCTTCTGTTAATTGCGCAAAACTTACACCTAATTCAGTTGTTTCTTTAATGCCTGTACCAACTTTGCCAATCTCCAGATAGTTTCCATCATCGTTAATGCAAGCTAAAGTAAATGAGCTTAACCAATTGGAACGTTTGCCTTGACCCCATTCTGCTGCAACAATCACTAAGTCTAAGGTTTCCATTACGGGTTTTAATTTAACCATGAAATTAACTCTTGCACCGGGCTTATAGGGAGCTTTTAGGTTTTTCATCATTATACCTTCGTTGCCTGCATCAAGGCTACTATGATAAAAATCTTCAACCTCGTTAATTGATGATGTTATCAGATTTTTAACAAGGACTATTTTTTTAGGAACCGGATTAACAATTTTTTCAAGCAGTCCCCTTCTTTTTTCTAGTGGCTCATCAAGAAGATTCTTACCATCATAATAAAGAATATCGAAAATGTTAAGCTCAACAGGAAATTTGCTGGACATCTCGTTAATATTATACTTTCTTTTTATTCGTTGTGAAATTTTTTGAAAAGGCAGGTATTTTTTGGTTTTTGGATCAAAACCCACTGCTTCCGAGTCAAAAATGTAATTGTTGCCTGCAATATTTTTTTTAAGATAGGCAACAATCTCAGGAAATTGAGCTGTAACATCTTCCAAACGCCTTGTGTATATTTTGATTTGGCCTGAGTTATTATGCGCCTGAATTCGAAAACCGTCAAGCTTATACTCGCATGCTGCGGGTTTACCACACCGATCAAACCCAGTTTCCGGATCTGGAACTTTTAAGGCAAGCATGACTTTTATTGGCTTAAATAGTTCCATGTCTATCTTTTTTAAACCTTCTAAACCGTGCTTTTTAGAGGTTTGCGCAACTAAACCGAAATCGTTTGATAAATCATAAGCGCGCTGAACAGCTGAAACATATTCATCATAGGTAATCCTATCCTTAACATCAACCTGGTTCTCATTTTCTATATAACTTAATCCTATCTTATCTTTAAAAAAGGCCCATACAATAGCATCGCGTAGGCTCCCTTCTCCAACACCTACACGTAATTCCTCGAGTACACTCCTGACTATATATTTGGCTTCAGTGCTGTCTGCAGAAGTTAATAGTTCAGAGATTAACTGTACTTTTTTGTCAACTGTGCCATAACCAGTAAGCGTTGCTAACTTTCGTAAATTCGAAAATACCTTTTTAATGGTTAGATCGTGATGAAATAAGGTTGACTGTTTCTTTTTTCCAATCATATTTTGCGCTGCTATACCTAAATCACCGGTCTTTTTCCATTCTTCTTCAATTTTAGAAATACCAGTTGAGAGATTGATAGCTTTTAGGATGATGCGAGAGGCAACACCAAGCTTATTATCGTCCCAGTTTGCGTAAAGCTTGCCTTGTAATAATAAAGTTACCATTGGAAGACTGTCAATGTCTGCCTCATTTAAGAATTGCGAGATAATATGAGTTTTCTTCAGTCTTTTACTGGTTTTTTCTAATTTTTCGTAGACTTCAACCAACTTTTTATAGTTCATCCAAAAAGGTTAAATATAAGTACTCATATAAATAGATTATTAAAAATGGATACGCTCGAATGTATACAACAAAGACGCTCAATCAGAAAATATAAGGATAAAGCTGTTGAATGGGATAATGTAGTTAAAATTTTAGAAGCAGGAAGGATGGCACCTTCATCCGGCAATATCCAGAACTGGAGATTCCTAGTTGTTAAAGCAATAGCTAACAGAAAAAAAATTGTTGATGCGTGCTTTGAACAGGAGTGGATTGAAGAAGCACCAGTATTAATAGTAGTTACTGGAAATTCAGCACAAGGTGAAGAAATGTACGGTACAAGAGGTGAACGATTATATACAATACAAAATGTTGCAGCTGCTATTGAAAATATGTTGCTTGCAGCAACAAGTTTAGGACTTGGATCATGCTGGGTGGGTGCTTTTGAAGAACAAAAAATCAGAACACTGTTAAAACTGCCTGAAACAATCATGCCGCACGCTATTGTAACAATAGGTTATGCAGATGAAAAACCATTATTACCTCAAAAAAAGAAGTTAGAATGGATAACAAGGCTTGAAATGTGGACAGGAAGAAAAGGAGAGCTTCAAAGAGGTTATCTAAGCACAATATGGCCAAAAATGATTGATGAAGCAAAGGAAAATATTAAAAAACAGATAAGAAAATTAGTAAAGTAATATACTTTTTTCTATATTATTGACGACAACTTTTTTAAAATCAAAACATTTAAATATTAGTTAAGATATAATATTAAGAATTAGGAAAGTGGTTGTTGAGTTTTTTTGGCGAAAAACTCAGATATTTGTGGTTTTTTGGCGAAAACCGATTGTATATGTTCTTTAGCACTTAAAAGGCTAAATGATTGATGTTATTAAACACATTGGCGTATGTTTAAAAACGTTTTCTTAGGAATGATAATAATAAAACTTCAATATAAATATTTCGGTACTCTAATATATATATTGAAGAGTAGGAATGCCACAAAGGAGGGGTGTAAAAATGGAATTTATTGTGAATAACGCATTGAAACATGCAGAAGAACATAAAGCTGGAGAGATTGAAGTAAACCAAGCAAATATTAAAGTGTTTGGAGTCGGTGGAGCAGGGAATAATATGGTAGGATGGCTCTATCAAAAGGGAATAAAGGGTGCCGAAATTATATGTGCTAATACGGATATACAGCACTTAAATATTATTGATGCTGATAGAAAAATCTTGCTGGGAAGAGGAATCACCAAAGGTCTTGGATGTGGAGGATTTCCTGAAAGAGGAAGTGAATCTGCACAAGAATCATTACAAGAAATTAAAGAATCCTTAAAAGGAGCTGATATGGCATTTGTATGCGCTGGAATGGGCGGCGGTACAGGTACTGGCGCTGCACCAATAATTGCGCAAGTTGCAAAAGATGCTGGTGCAATAGTCATCGGAACAGTAACAATGCCGTTTAAAATTGAAAGAGCCAGAGTGGATAAAGCTGAATTTGGATTGCAACAACTAAGGCAGGTTTCAGATACAGTCATTGTTATTGATAATAACAGACTTGTTAACATTGCAGGTAATTTGCCAATACAACAGGCTTTTGCTGTGGCCAATGAGTTGATATCTACAATGATCAAAGGAATTGTGGAAACAATCGCTGTACCAAGCCTTGTTAACCTAGATTATGCAGATGTAAAAGCAATTATGACAAACGGAGGAGTTGCAGCTATCGGAGTGGGATCGTCAGATACTAATAATAAAGTTGAAGAAGCTGTAAAAGGAGCACTCAGTAACCCATTACTCGATATTAGCTATAAAGGAGCTTCTGGTGCGTTAATCC
The DNA here is from genome assembly GCA_043818675.1 of Nanobdellota archaeon. Taxonomy (GTDB): domain Archaea; phylum Nanobdellota; class Nanobdellia; order Woesearchaeales; family DATDXC01; genus JBDRFR01. Next base: position 1,339 of record JBDRFR010000005.1, on the reverse strand, counting down.
ATATTTGCGGCGGAACAGATATGACACTGGACGAAATAAATACTATAGGTGAACTGGTTACAGAAAGTCTGGACCCTGACGCTAATGTTATCTGGGGCGCCAGAGTCTCTGAAGATATGAAAGGGAAATTGACTGTAATGACTATTATAACCGGCGTTAAATCACCGTGGATACTCGGTAAAGTGGATTACACTAAGCGAAGTGCAGAGGCATCGCACTTAAGCGAAGAACTAGGCATAGAGATTATTTAGGCATTCATATTCACCCTTTAGTCTTTGTGGTGAGAATTTCTCTGCCTTCATTTTTAAACCACCCCCAACGTTTCAAAGGTGAAGGCATTTATCCCTCGCGAGGGGGATATTATTTTTTTATTAAGTTTAGATAAACTGATCAGCAGGACTGTGAGATCTTATGAAATAATTCCATCGACTCATAAGAAAACATTTTTATAGAAATTTTAATTCTTGAACCGTATGACACTATACCTGATTGGGATTGGATTGACAGATGAAAAAGATATAACGGTTAATGGTTTAGAGGCTGTACGAAAATGTAACCTAATTTACCTTGAAAATTATACGTCAAAATTAATAAATGCTAAACTCGAAGATTTGGAAGAATTCTATGGTAAAAAAATTATTATTGCAGAGAGAGAAACTGTGGAGAATAAGGCAGATTTAATACTAAAACAAGCAAAAACATCTAATGTTGCGCTGCTTATCATAGGAGATGTGTTCTCTGCAACAACACATATCAATTTTATTTTGGAAGCAAGAAAAAGTAATGTTGCTGTAAAAATTATCCATAATACATCGATTCTAAGCGCTATCTCAGAAGTGGGGCTGGAACTTTATAAATTTGGCCATGTCACATCAATTCCTTTTAATAATAAAGATATAATAACACCGATTGAAATATTTAATAAAAATTATGAAAATGCCCTGCACACATTATTCCTTTTAGATCTTGACCCTAAACGTGATAAATATATGACAATAAATGAGGCAGCTGCATATTTACTGAACAAAATTGATGGTGATGTTCCGGCTGTTGGATGTTCAGCTATCGGTTCACCTGAAAGCGAGGTGGTTTTCTGTAAACTAAATGATCTGCAAAAAGAAAAATTTGAAAAAATCCCGCAATGCATCATCATCCCTGCCAGAAAACTGCATTTTGTTGAAGAGGAAGCGCTGGATCGGTGGGTGCGTGTAGTCAAATAAGGTAAATTTCCTCTTTCTACTGTTTTCTATAAAACCGATATCCCCTAGGATATAAATCTTTATATCTAAGTTATCTAGTTATATAACTAGATATAAAATATAAAGAGGTGAAACAAAAA
>JBDRFR010000004.1:0-21066 GCA_043818675.1 Nanobdellota archaeon | reverse complement strand
GTGGTGAGTTTTGGAATGATGGGGGTCATATTGATACTGTTGGTGATGGTTATGATGTTAAAGCAATGGAAGAATATATCAAGAAACAAGGATTAAGCAAGAATCAGTTAACAATTCATTCATTTGCATCACCGTAATACCCCGCAGCTTGCTGCGGTTGGGATAGGTGATGCCTAATTATATTTTATTTTACTAGAAGGAAACTCTCTTGAAATACTTCCAAAATTTAAGAAAGATTATATAGATCTGATTTTTGCAGATCCACCCTATAGATTATCTTCCGGAGGAGTTACTTGTAAATCTGGTAGGATTGTTTCTGTAAATAAAGGTGATTGGGATAAATCTCAAGGATTTGAAAAAGATTATGAATTTACAAAATCATGGATATCTTTATGTAAAGAAATCCTAAAACCTGAAGGTACTATTTGGATTACTGGAACTCCCCATAATATATATCAAGTAGGATACGCTTTACAATCATCCGGATTTCATATTCTTAATGAGATAATTTGGTATAAACCAAATGCACCACCCAATTTAGCTTGTCGCTGTTTTGCACACGCACATGAGACAATATTGTGGGCTAAAAAATCAAAAAGTACAAAACACTATTTTAATTATAATTTAATGAAAGAGTATGATGATGGAATAAGCCCAAAAGGAAAACAAATGAGGAGCATTTGGAAAATTCCACTAACAAGTCTTAAAGAAAAGCAACATGGAAAACATCCTACACAAAAACCTACAGAATTATTAAAAAGGATAATTCTATCCACTTCTAAAGAAGGCGATATAGTAATGGATCCATTTAATGGATCTGGAACTACTGGATTAGTAGCACAACAACTAAAAAGAAAATATATTGGAATAGAAATGGATAAAAATTTCTTAGATTTAACAATAAGAAGAGTTACTGATATTTGAAAAACTCCCCCTTAATGTATTGGCACTGTCAACTTTTATGTGTTGAAGCGACATTGTTTAAATATGTTTTATAAACCCTGCAGGCCTTACCTCACTTAAGTTGACAATGCCTAATGTATTAACTATAAGAGCTTTCGGCTTTGATAAAAAGAACTCTCCCCTTTCCTACGGACACATAGTTTTTTGCTTTGCAAAAGGACTGATAGGTTGTCTTTTGTCTGGACTATACTCTCCCTACGGTCGGATTGATAGTCGAAATTCAAACTTTCCATCCAGAATTCTGTTGCCAAAAATAAGGCTTTTTTAATTAACCCAACCATTATAATAATAGCCCCGGGCAGATTCGAACTGCCGTCAAAAGGTCCAGAACCTCTTATGCTTGACCACTACACTACGGGGCTGTTAAAATTTCACGTCTTAACTGTTTGAAAAACTAGTCTTATTTATATATCTTTTTATGTTAACTAAATCATTTGCTTTAAAAATCTGCTTTTTTTAAAATTAAAAACAAAATTTATATAATCCTGCTCAATATGCTAAAATCAATGAAAAAAGAAATTGGACGAGGGGCTGAAGCTGTAATTTATCTGGAAAAAAATGTTACTAAGAAAAGGGTCCAAAAAAATTACAGAATAGCTGAAATTGATATTAAACTGCGAAAAAGCAGAACAAAAAAAGAAGCAAGAATACTTGAAAAATTAAAAATTATAAATTTTCCGGCGCCAGCATTAATATATACTGACAAAAAGGAAATTATTGAAATGGAATATATTAAAGGGCTAAAATTAAGAGACGTATTATGTCTTGAAAACCATGAAGTTCTGATGAAAGAGCTTGGCAAAAAAATAGCAGTACTGCATGATAACCAAATAATTCATGGAGATTTGACAACATCAAATTTTATACTATCACACGAAATAGTTTTCATTGATTTTGGGCTAAGTTTTATTTCGAATAAAATCGAGGATAAAGCAGTGGATATGCATTTATTAAAGCAGGCGCTTGAGTCAAAACATTATCAGTTTTCGAAAAGCGCGTTTAACGCAGTAATTAACGGCTATAAAAATCATAAAGAGTGCAGAGAAGTGCTGGAACGGCTGGAAAAAGTTGAAAAACGGGGAAGATATAAAGCTAAAGTTTCCAAGCACTAATATTAATACATGTAGCTTTATTGAATTTTTTTTTGGAAAGTCAAACAATAAAAATCCTAGACTCACTAAATTTTTGTATCAGAAATTAATTCAAACTTGCTCTGTATTACTATTAAATTCCATACGTACTATAATCTCTTAAATAATACCCGACAATTTCCGATATAAGATTATTATCCATTATCGTCAACATTATTTGTGATAACCTATATACTAAAATATCCGGAAAGTATTTAAATACCGCAATACTACGGGTATAGTATGTGGGTTGCAAAACTTAGGATCAAACATGATGACTGTGTTGTCGGTACAAGGTGCAGGAAATACAATATTATCAGCGTAGGAGTACCGTTTAATAGCTATAATGATAAAGAATATCAGTATTTTTCTCATTTTGAGACACTAACAGGAAAGGATGATGATATCAAGAGATTTATAGAAGACCTCAAAAAAGATCCTGCTGTTTTAAACCTGGAAGCTGAAGGCAGCTCCATTTTTTTCCTTGTGAAAATTCCAAAAAATAAAGTGATTCCAACAACCCACTATAACCCCAAAACTTTTTTTATAAAACCAGTTATAGTTAATGTGGAAGGATACGAATTATGGGAGATAGGTTCATGGAAAAAGGAACTATTGAACGAATTTATAACTAACCTTAAAAAAGATAAATTTGACATTAAAATCCTAAGGATTGGAAATACTAAGCTTGATGAAGTTTATTTTCCGCAGGTTATGCCTCAATTAACAAGAAGCCAGAAGAAAGCAATAGAGCTTGCATATCAGCACGGCTATTACGATTTTCCTAGAAAAACTGAGCTTAAAAGCCTCAGCAAAATAGCAGACCTATCATTATCGACGTTTAGAGAACATCTAAGGCGGGCAGAAAAAAAAATTATGCCTGACCTTGTAAGAAATGTAATGGATGAATAAGATTATTTTTCTTTTTTAGCCTTTTGCGAAATAATGGCTGAATTGCCTGACGGATCATCGATAATGATCTTGCATTTTTCCGAGCCCCATAAAATCCTATTGATCTTCTTTAATAATTTCCAGGCTGCTTTTTTTTCATCCTTGTCTTCAGACGATTCTTTAACAGAGTCTACCTGGCGCTTTATGCGTTTTAGTATGCCTTCAACATTAGTGATAAAACCCTGAGACCCTGGACCTGGAGTAATATCTGAAATGTAAGGTATCTTGATTGTTGCTTCAGAACTTTTAATGATTCGAATGTTTAAATCTTCCTGTGAAGACACTTCAAGAGTCCATTTGCAGGGTTTGTGTTGTTCCAGAGCCTCCACATCTGCTTTATGAAATTTACAGTTGCTGCAAGTCATTGAAAAAATGGTCATCCTGCCAAAGTAAGGAACTTCAATCTCTTTTTCTGTCAATGTTAATGTGTTCTCTTTGCACATTATGCAATGTTGATTTGATAAAACTTCTTCCTCAGGCATAAAAATGAAATATATTAATTAATTTAAAAAGTTTATGTTTTTTATTTAGCTAAATCACTGATAATAATAACAGGTTTTTTATATAACCTCTGTTTTAAATAAAAGAATATGGTAATTAAATACAAACAAAAATGCATCCGGTGCAAAGAAAAATACGTACTTGCGTCGTCAAAACAAAAGTATGTTACTTGTTATGAATGCCAAAAAAATGAAATGGAAGGAAAAATATCTGACCCGAAATTTAAAAAAATGTTTGATATCCCGGAAGATTACTATAAAGAAAATTCTTTCTTAAGATCGATTAAAGTCAACTACCTGCGATATGGCAGCCTATCCGACAAACAAATATCTGCTTTTAAAGAAATAGTTGAAAAATTAAAAGATTAAATTTCGTGGTCGTTATCGTATTCTGTTATTTCAGGCGAGGCTTTTTTGGCTTCGGCAATTTTTGGTTTCTGCCTATGAATCTGCGCAAAACTTGGAACAGCAGCAATCCAGTCTTCACCAAACCCAGCAATGTCTCCGTCAATAGCATCACATGTTTTCTTGATTTTATTGATAGCACGCTTCAGCTCAACCAAGTCCCTGTCCTTTAAGGGTTTAATATTTATTAACGCTATGGTATGGCCTTCGCGAAGAGTCTCAAGGATTGGCTTAATATGCTCAAAATCCTGTATAATATAGGGTCTTACAATTATCTTGGCTTTCTCGTCCACATCGCCTGCACCTAACTCCACATAACCTTCTTCTTCGGCTTGTGAAAGAACATCCGAACTCACTTTATTTTTAAATTTTGAAAAAAAACCTGCCATATAAAACCCCTCCAATTAATTATCCTGTTAAACCGATACAATAACACATATTTAAAGTTTTCTATTCTTAAATCAAAATAAAAAGCTTTTTAAACTATGGATAAACTCTTGTTTGCATGGCAAAAAGAACCGGCGGATTACGGAGAAAAACTAGGTATAAATTTAAAAAACATATCAGAACAAAAGGTAAAATAAGCATTAACAACTATCTTCAGCTATTAAATACTGGTGATAAAGTCTGCTTAAGGGTTGAGCCTGCGATACAGAAAGGGATGTATCATCCAAGGTTCATAGGGAGGACAGGGGTAGTAAAATGCAAAACCGGCAGATGTTATGAAGTTTCTATAAATGATAAAGGCAAAGATAAAATTTTAGTGGTACATCCTATACATCTAAAGAGGTTAAAATGAGTGATGCAAAAATTCTAAATGAAATTCCTATATCAATGAATGAACTCAGAGAAGAATTGGTTAAAATCAAGAATAGAGATAACGAATTAAATTTCCGTGCTGGTAAGACCGAAGAGTATCTGCAGCAGTCATCAGTGATTAAAAATGAAAAAGAACTGGTAGATAAGCTCATAAAACTTAATATACCAAGATTAAAAGATCAGCATATAAAAAAAATTATTGATATTCTTCCCAAAACTGTTGAAGAACTGAAAACAGTTCTGCAGGGATATCCTATCAGTATAAATAATGAAAATCTCAAAAAAATAGCTGATATGCTAAACAAAAATGTTGAATAATAGCTAATTTTCTCAAATAATCAAAATATTTATAAATAATAGGTTTTTAATATAACATTAATGGATAAATTTGGAAAAGTAGGGGTGGATGCAGTAAATAAAGTAATAACTGATGTTAATAAAACAATAAAAAATACTAAAAATAAAACAATACTGCTTAAACCCAGCCAGGGACTATTAACTGTGGATATTTCGATTGAAAAAAAGAAAAAAATATTGGTGGATGAAATGTATAATTCCATCATCAAAACATTTTCAATCGATATAGGCAAAGTAACTGATACAGGGATCCTTAAAAACAATGTTAAAGTTATTAGAAAGATAATAAAAAAAATAATAAATATCAATCATTACCTTGCCACAACATTTATAAGCGAACTTAACGATAAAAAGATTGTAACTGATGTTAAGCTGTTTTCAGAAGCGCCGATTAAAATCAATAAAAAAGAGATAAGAAGCCTCGAGTATACAGTATATACGCTCATCGAAAAAATAATTGTGCTTGACAATAAATTATTAGACGAAGCGCGTAAATCTGAAAAGCGTAATACAAGCGTAAAAAAAGACAGGGTGATGAATTTAAAAGGCATACTTGGACGACAGTTGGAATTATTATACCATCTGGACGCCAAATTACCTCCGCCATCAAAGATTGATATGGACCTGATACAAAATCCACATTTGTCATACTGGACAGCTGGAGTGCTTGCGCTGCTTGCTGCGTTTAAAAATGAGCATAAAAATGAAATTTCAGTTTTAAAAGAATTAAAAAAAAATTCAGTTGTGAAAGCAAAGCTAAACACCAAAATAAAACATATTATAAAAGAGAAAAGTGAAATATTACGGCTTAAGGAAGGAAGGATATTAATGATGGATAGGATTAAAAAAATGGACAGTGACTGGAAAAGATGCATTAATGACTGGTCGGCTGTTGCAGGTTTATAAAAATGGAACAACAAAGAGAAGAAACTGTTATTGTATTGGACTTTTTGCCACATGGGTATCCGTTTGATGAAAGGCCGATGCATGTAAAAACTCCAATAGCGCAAGCTATAGGTAAGGAACATTTTGTTTTGCTTGAGCTTGTGCCGAAAAAATCAATCCACCTGCAGCCGTATGAAGAAGTGTATATAGGTGAAGGTAAGCGGGAAAAAATACATCATATAATCGGAAAACTGACACTGGACCAGCTGACAGAAACAGCAAAAAAAGAAGTCAGATATATAATAGAAGAGTTGTTAAAGAAAGATCCTCAAAGGTATATTGATTTTTATAATAATGCCCAGCCATTAAGTACAAGGATGCATCAGTTAGAACTACTGCCTGGACTTGGGAAAAAACATATGTGGGAAATACTTGAAGCAAGAAAAGATAAAAAGTTTGAAAGTTTTGAAGATATCAAAAGCCGTGTGAAACTTATGCCTGACCCGGAAAAATCCATTCTTAAAAGGATAATGTTGGAATTGACCGGAAAGGAAAAGCATAAATTATTTGTTAAGGGTTAATCTTAATTCTGATTCAAATGATAGCCAAAATAAAAGAACTAATAAATATTAAACAGGATATCGATGGTATCAAAACTACTCTGGACAATAATACTCTAAGTATGAAAAGTTTTTCTGAGGAATTTAGGGGTGTCCGAACAGAATTGATTGAAGTGCGGAAAAAACAAAATGAATTTCTTGACAATTTTAAAGAGAACCTTGATCTAATTAAGCATATCAAAAATGATTTAAAAGAAGAAGTATACCATTTTAAACTGTTAAAATCCCAGCTGCAAAACAAGCTAATTGAAAAATTTGAAAATGAGCTTAAAAGTGAATTAAAATGTAACATTTCCAGTCTGAAAAACGATCTTAAGGAATATGAAGATTTAAGGAATAAAATCAGTGAAATTCTTGATAAAACAAAAAACGCATCAAACGAAATAGAAAAATTTGTGGAGATTAGCAAAAGCATTAAAAAAGAAGATTACGAACTGAAAACCTATGCAAATGAGCTTTTGAAAATGGACAAGGAAAAACTGGATCTTATGAGGAAAATTGATAGTTTGGAACGGCTAATTTCAAAAATAAGGAGACAAAAGTAGGTATGTACAGGAACATTAAGGCTAAGCTGTTCTCTGAAAGAGAAATTAATGATCTATTAAAAGCATGGATAGCTATCAGTTTTGCGTTTGCAGTTGTATTTAACGGTTTTTCTTTTAGGTTTGAGTTTATATATTATTTTTTAATATCCTCCTTAACAGTTGGTGTTGGATTTTTGCTGCACGAGCTTGCTCACAGGACTGTTGCCAGGCATTATGGATGTTTTGCAGAATTTAAGAGTTTTGATTCAATGTTGATCCTTGCTGTAGCTATGTCATTTTTTGGTTTTGTTTTTGCAGCACCAGGGGCTGTAATGATACACGGGCCGGTTGGCAAAACTAGAAACGGGATAATCAGCGCTGCTGGTCCAGGTGTGAATTTGGTGCTTGCTTTATTGTTTTTAATAATTAGCATAATCCTAAAACCAACTGGAATACTGCTTCAGATTACATCTTACGGGTTCCTTGTAAATTCATGGCTTGCACTATTCAATTTAATACCCTTTGGGAATTTTGACGGGCGAAAGATCATGGTCTGGAACAAATTAGTTTTTTTTGTAATGATCTCTATTTCATTGGTTTTTATGCTGTTTCAGGGAAAAATATAAGAAAAATTAATAAACATCAGATTTCTTTTGAGTATTATGGCTCATTGTCCTTATTGTGGAAGAATGTTAACATTGCATGAACGGTTTTGTTATCATTGCGAACAGGATATAGGTAAATTTGTTGATAAAGAAGAAAGGCCAACAGTGCCAAAACCAAAGCCCTATCAGCTAAAAAAGGATTGGGATAAATATAAAGAGATGGGCAAGAATATTTTATCAAAATTAAAAAGAAGGATGCCGGTAATCACAGCTTATTGTCTTAAGTGTAAAAAGAAAATAAATATAAAAAATCCTAAAAATTATATCATGAAAAACGATATGGCATCTGTTAAAGGCTTATGTCCGGTCTGTTCCACCAAGGTTTTTCGAATACTTGGCAAAAAATGACTACTTATCGCGAAAATCACTCATATTGTCTCCAATCGCAATGCTAAATAGGTCTAAATTCTCTTTGTTTACCATTTGCTCACTCCTTTTATAAAAACAATCATTACTTTTTCTCTGTATCCTCCCTTTTTGCATTGTATATTCACCTCCTGCGTATTTTACTGATTAAAATAATAACATTTAAATATATATACTTGTCCCATATATTATATATAGTATATATCTAGTATATACTTTAGTCTTTTTTTTAATAAAGTTAATAAAATATAAGGGGGCTGATAAAAATTGATTTTAGAAAATTGATACAGTTTGGCAATGGCGGATTTGTAGTATCTTTGCCAAGGTCATGGGTTGCAAAAAATAATCTAAAAAAAGGAGATATGCTTACTATTAGAGAAGAAGCTGACCAATTAACTTTTTCAATGGATCATACTGATCAAAAAAAAGAAGAAACAAGAATCACTATTGAAGTTACCGGTAAAAAAATCAGCAGAATAAAATCAGAGATAGTATCAGCTTACCTGAATAATTATCATGTGATAGAATTAATCGCTAAAAATAAAATGGAAAACCCCTTGGAAATAAAACACTTGCTTAGAGACCTTGCAGGTATGGAAATAATGGAACAAACCTCAACAAAGCTTGTTGCAAAAGACCTTATTAATATCCAGGATATATCAATTGATAACATAATAAGGCAGATAGATAACATTATCAGGGGGATGACTGAAGATTGTGTTAAATGCATCAAGGGAGACGACCATTACGAAAGTATATTTCAAAGAGATTTGGATGTTAACAGGCTTTTTTATCTTTGCATTAGGGTTATAAAAGGCGGGCTTAAGAATCTAGGTTTTGCAAAAATACTAAAAAGAGAAAATTCAGAGTTAGCACTGGACTGGCTTGTACTAGTAAGACTGGAAAAAATTGCAGACAGGCAAAAGAGGATAGCAAGGGCTCTCCTAAATGTAAAGCTTTCAGACAGCTCAGCAGACGACCTTGAAAGATTATACCTTGGGATACGAGAGGCCTATTGTGGTGTTATGAAAGCTTATTATACATTTGACAAAGATGCTGCCTATGACATTGAAATTGCAAATGCAGTTACAATCAATAATTGTACAGAATTCTTAAGAAAAAATACAGGTTGTATGTTAGTAAACTCTAAACAGGGAGCAGTCAAAAAATCACCTAAAATAGAAAAAAGTAATTGTGTACATATAGCAAGAATTGTTGAAAACATGAATGCTATGTCTACATCCATTAAGTATATAGCAAGAAGGGTTATGGACAGGTGGTAGGCTAATATCCTTCAAATTTAATTTTTTCGCTATTATTAATCAGTACAGTTCCGCTTCCTTTTTGGACTTTCCCGATAATTTTTGCATCTTCTTTGAATTTTTCAGCAATAGATAAAGCAGTATCAGCATCATCAGAAGAGACAATTAGAAAAAAACCCATGCCCATGTTAAATTTTTGGTACATTTGCTTGGTGCTAAATCCTGATTCTTTTTGTACCAAATCAAAAATTTTATGAGGTTTTAATGGGTTCTCAATTACAAATCTGCCTTTTATACGGTTAAAATTTTTTAGGCCATATCCAGTATTATTAATCCCTATTAGGCTGCATTTATCAGCAATAGCACTGACACTTTTTGAATAGATGCGTGTAGGCTCAAGCAATAGTTCACCGATTGTGGAATCATCAAATTTGTCGTCCAGATTAAATCTCCCCTTATAGTTTTGCTTGTACAAATTCCTTGTTTCAAAAGACCCATTTAAGAGATTTAACCGCAAATCAGTAAACCCATTGGAATGCGGCCCAGAACTTCTTAAAGCAATAATCTTATCGCCAACATTAACACTGGTATAGACATCATCCTTTTTAATAAAACCTATCATACCACCAGCTATATCAAAACCCATACCGGGCTTTAAACCAGTGATTAACTCATCAACAGAAGCTGTCTCGCCTTTGCCAAGATTGATATGAACTGAACTTTTAAGAATATCTGCAACATCGCACATGTCAAGGCCTTTAACAATACCTTTCATTAATTCACCTGTTAAGCCCTTTTCCTGGAATGTGTTTTGTACAGCAAAATAGTCCATGAATAAAAAAGGTGAAACTTTGCCTAGTGTTGCCAGATCGTTTGCCGACATTGCAACAAGGTCAATACCTACTGTGTCGTACTTTTGCATTGCTTCTGCTAAAATTAGTTTTGTGCCTACACCGTCTATTGCGCAAGCCATATAATGGTTTGGAAATACAGTTGAATTTTCATGAAGCTCAGCAAACATGCCTTTAGAAACAGGGTGCATGTTTTTGCGAAGCCTATCCGGTATGGCCTTTTTTATAGCCTCAACCGCTAGCGATTCTCTTTTTTGGTAGTCAGTATTGTCCATATTCAATATGCAGTTATTTTGGTTTATAAAATTATTGGATTTTTAATTCATTTCTCCAAAATTTACAGATATTTTCCACTTTTTTAGCAGATATTCCCACATAAGCTTCTGGCGTTTTTAAAATATCAATCTGCTTTTTGGTAAATTTATGGAAATATTCCTTTAAATTATCATCTTTTAAAAGTAATTCACGGAAACGCCTGCCGGTTTTTTGGCTTGTCAACGTTAATTCCCGCACATATTCATGTGCGTCAGGATGATTATAAGCTGATAATAATATATATGCAGGCTCAGCTGTTATCATCTCTTTATTCATATCAAAATTCTTTTTTAGACTTTTTTTGTCGACAATAAGCTTGGACATTACCTTGTTTAGCCTTAGAAGGGATGTGAAAAATCCTGCTAAAAGTTCTGGTATAAATCTGGATGATGCGCTGTTGGTAAGATCCCTTTGATGCTCGCATAGCTGGTCCATATATACTGTTGTGATTCTTGGCATAAATTCTTTCCACATACTCTTTACGTTTTCAAAATTTATCGGATTTCTTTTGTGAGGCATTGTCGAACTGCCAACCTGTTTTGCGCCAAACTCTTCTGCAACTTCCGAAATCTCGCTGCGCTGTAAATGTCTCATATCATCAGATAAATTCGCAAGGACCCCAAAACATGACACTATTGCATGGATATAATCAGTCAAATATTCAGGTTCGACAACTTGGGTGGATATGGGCGATGGCTTTATTTTCAAGATTGATAAAACTTCTTTTTCAAATGATTCAGGGTCTGAAAAAAACAGTGAAGAGGCGTTATACGCACCAACTGCCCCTGCAATTTTTCCTCGCAAATTGTTTGCGGATCTGCTTATGGCCTTTATCCTGGAACCAATCCTTGATACATACAAAGCTATCGCAAAACCGAACGTGATTGGCTCTGCATGCTGGCCATGTGTTCTGCCGATCTGTAAAGTATTTTTTTCCCGTTCTGCCAATTCTATCAAAGTTTTTTCAAATTTTACTAGTTCAGGAATAAGTACCTTATTGGAAAAATCTTTGAACCTGGCCGCATCTGCTGTACAAATGATATCGTGAGAAGTGGTTGTAAAGTGTACATATGGTTTTGCGCGTGTCGATACACGCTTTCTGATAGAATTTGCAAGCGCGCGGATATTATGTTTAATTCTATCCTCTTCAATGTAAACTTCCTGGGCTGTCACTTGCCTTGTTGCTTTGTCGACTTCGATAGCAATTTCCTTATCACAAACACCCCTTTTTGCAAGAGCTTGTGTAAGAGCTGATTCAACTTTTGCCAGATACTTTGTAGCGCCTTCTTCGGATAAATAAGGCTGCAGTTTTTCCTTAATACTATCACTTCTGCCATAATACCTAAAATCCAATGGCGAAATATTATCAAAAAGCGGCACCGACTCATCAATTCTTTCTACTTGATCTTCAACATTGGTTAGATTCTGGATCTTTTGTACAAGAATGTTTTTTTTGTCAAGTTTAATGATAATACGGTTTTTTTCTTTTAATTCATTTACCAAACCGTATTCTTTAAACAATTGTATGGAATCATGCACTTTGGCAGGGCTGATCGACAGCCTGTCCGCTATTTCCCGTATATGCAGGCTCTCATTTTTTAGTATATCTAGAATTAAAATATTTTTTTTTGTAAAAAGTTTTGATAATTCCATCTTAATTACCTCCAACATCAGTAAATGTTCATTATTTATAAACTTTTCTGTTTTATTTAACATTAATGTTCTTTTATAATGAACGATATTATACGGTATTGATAAGTTTTAATATTTTATCGTGTAAAAGGCCATTAGTTGCTATAAAATGCTTGATCTCAGGAGACCAACTATTACCTTTTAAATCTGTTACTTTGCCGCCAGACTCTTCGATTATAAGCAAAGCAGCTGAATGATCCCATATATGCGAATCAAAATCAATATTAATAGATGCCATTCCCTCAGCTATCAACATATTATTATAAACTGATACTCCAAAAATCCTAGCAGATTTTTTAGTAATTTGCGATATTTTTTTCAGCAATTTAAGCTTCATATTAGACCGTCTATTTAATTTAGCATCGAATATGAAATTGCTGCCATGAAGAGTTTTAACATTATTAACCTTAATCGGTTTATTGTTACAGGTTGCGCCATTTCCTTTAACTGCTATGTACATTTTGTCAAGCGATGGTAAGTATATAACACCAAGAATTATAGTTTTTTTATGCTCTAAAGCAATGGAAACACCGTATAGTGGGATTTGCATCAGGAAGTTATGTGTGCCGTCCAAAGGGTCAATGATCCAGCGGTAATCAGATCTTTTTTTCGTCTGGCCAAACTCTTCACATATTATCGTATGATCAGGGAATGTTGAAGAAATAATTCTTCGAATCGCTTTAGTGCTTGCAATGTCAGCTTGGGATACAAAACTGGAATCACTTTTAGTTTTAAATCTTGGATTTTTACCATAATATTTTAATAAAATGGCTCCTGCTTCCAATGCTGCTTTTTTTGCTATTTTCTTATAGATATCCTGCATTTTCTAGGTTTTGTACAATCCTGCCTGAAACATCACCAACTTCTCCCTGAAATTCATTACCAGTGATCATTTCAAACAACTGGATGTATCGTCTGCTAAGTTCAACCACCAATTCTTTAGGTGCATCAGGTATTACTTTGTCATTATACGGGTCGCAGTTTTTAATAAACCAAAGCCTTAAAAATTCCTTATCAATATTTTCAGGTTCCTCATTATTATTAAATTTTTCAAGATAACTGTCTTTTAGCCAAAATCTTGATGAATCTGGTGTATGAATCTCATCTATAAGATAGATCTTACCTTCGCTATCATGCCCAAACTCATATTTCGTATCTACCAAGATCAAACCGTTTTTTATTGAAATTTCAGTGCCTCTTTTGAAAAGTAGGAATGCCTTATCAGCTACAAAATCCCATTGAGTTTGTGTCATTAAGCCTTTTTTAACAAGCTCTTGCGCCGAAATTTTTTCATCATGCTCGTCAGATTTGGTGGTAGGGGTAATAATTGGTGTATCAAATTTTTGATTTTTCTTTAGCCCTTCCGGCAGCATATTACCGCAAAAAACTCTTTGGCCTTTTTCATAGGCTGTCCAGGCAGCTGTACTAGTGACACCTGTTAAATAACCCCTTACTACAACTTCTACAGGAAAAACAGTAAGTTTTTTACAGACAACTACATTCGGATCAGGGATACTAATAACATGGTTTTCGATTATGTCTTTAGTGTTTTCAAACCAGAAAGCAGATGTTTGAGTCAATACCTGGCCTTTGAAAGGAATATTGGCAAGGTTCCGATCAAAAGCTGACTGACGATCAGTAGAAATCAGAAAGATTTTGTCTTCTGAAACGTAAACGTCCCTTACTTTGCCCTTATATTTCCTGCCAAGCTTCTCAATATTAGTGTCTTTCAATGTTGAGCGTATTTGGGCCTCTATTTTGTCTGTAGATATCATTTTCTCACCTTGGTATCGTGCTCCAGCACTTTTTTTCTGCCTTCTAAACGCAAAGTTTTCAAGGCATCAGTGTATCTGCCATCTATGTTTAATATTTCAACCGCGACAATGGCAGCATTCTCTCCCCTGTTAAGCCCGACCCAGACCCCATGGTCAGTATGTTTAAGGATATTTAATGCAGCTTCTGCCCGATCATCAGCTTTTAATAACATAGGGCAATAAATCACTAATTCACCTTTTTGTTCTACTGGCTCATCAAAAAATGTGAATTCAATGTTAATACATGAATCAGTAACATTGTTAGAAAATGTGTAAGAAATGTTTAGCTTATCAAAAATATCTGTTGCTCTTTTCACGCTTTTATCAGTTTTATCACCGATTATATTGACGCTGTCAAATTTATTAAGCATTAATGATGCCTGATTTGCAGCAATATTGCCCTTATTTACACCAACAGCAAGAACTGGTATGCCCGGAGGCATCTGGATAATGCTTAATAATGCATCAAGCCCCGAATAGTTAGATAAAACAGGCACACCAATAACCGGTGTTATTATTTTTGAAGCAATAACTCCAGGCAAAGCAGCGCTTAAGCCGGCGCCTGCAATAATAACCTTATATTTTTCTTTTTTTAGTAAATCGTCAAGTTCGTCAGGTGTACGATGCGCAGATAATACTCTTAAATCATAATTTATGCGCTTATTTTCAAGCTCTTTTATAATACTATTATATATATCCGCATCAGACTTTGACCCAAAGATTACTAATACTTCTGCCATATTATCACCTTACATTAATGTATATTTCTGATAATGCTTATTGCATAATAAATTTTCTGCTATCTTTTTTGCAGTATTAACAGAACCAGTTTCAAGCATCCATAAAATGCCCTGTCGCATGCTTTTGATATTATTAAAACCCAGCCTGTTAATTAAAGTGGACTGTAAATTTGCGCAGTTATCAAGCTTATCAAAAACCATAATATAAACAGTACCTGATTTTTTAATTAATTTATTATGATAAGTGTTTTTGTTAGCGTTTACCAATATGTCAACTTTTGATATTTTTTCAAAAAAGCCAGAATCTTGATCAACATCAAATTGGTAATATAATTCACGACAGACATTTTTAACATCAACATAACCCATCCTTTTAATAGTATTTAAGGAAGTGATAGCTACAGTGTCTGGAATTTTTAGGCCTACAAATAATTCTATCATTTCAAATACTCCCTAATTGACTCAAATATTTTTCTTCCAGGTCCTTTATTCTCACCTTTAGAATGCAAATCCGGAACCTGTCGCATCCAGCAGGCGCGTTCAGGATGAGGCATCATCCCTAAAACATTACCTGTTTTATTGACAATACCTGCAATATTATCAGCGGAACCATTTGGATTTATCGGGAAATCTTTACCGATAATACCATCACTATCGCAGTATTTGAATATCAATTGCTCCTTTTTTTCCAGGCAGCTGATTAAATTAGGGTCTTGTGTCTGAAAGTTTCCTTCACCGTGAGCAATTGGAATCTGCAGTATCTCATTTTTCTTAATGTTTAGGTTAAATGCAGTGTTTCTGTTTATAGTAGATTTTATATGGACCCATGTGCAATAAAAACCACTTACAAAAGGATTAATGTTTGGCGCTAAAGCCATCTCTACATCATTTTGTAATCCAGGAATAAGCGCTGACTCTACAAGAATTTGACAGCCGTTGCAAATGCCAAGAACCACCTTGCCTGACTCTGATTCCTTTTTAATAAGCTCTATGATAGGATCTTTTGCAGCAATCACACCTGATCTTATCCTGTCTTCATAGCTCCAACCACCAGGCAAGACGTAACCGTCATAATCTTTTAGGTGTTTTGTATCATTCCACCTGATAATACTCGCTTTCATACCACTAGATTCTATAGCTTTAGCTGTTTCGTTCTCGCAATTGTTACCTGGGAATAAAATTATTGCTACCTTTTTCATTTTACTAATTGTTTTTTAAAATCTTTAATTAAGTGGTCTGCCATAGCTTCTTCTGAGTAAATTGATTCCACCAGTTCCAAACCAGTTTGACCAATATGTACCAATTCAATATCAACCTGATTAACAAATCGTAACTCTGACTGCCAATTAAAGCTGCTTATATGGTCTGCTATTTTTTTTGAGCGTTTAATTAGTTTGGTACGTAATGGGTCTATTAACTTAGCAACCATAACCAATTGTTTGCATTGTGTCTCAATATTCTTAACAATTTTCAGCGCCTCTTTTTTTCTGGATATTTTTTCTAATCTTTTAACAATACTTTTTTCTTCAGAATTGTCAAAATATATTTTTTTTGCTAACTCGATAATTTTTTTTTTATATTTCCAATCTTCTATTTGACCAGCTCTATATTTATAAGCCAAAGCAATTTTTTTTGCAAACCATACAAAATCAAATTGATTAGGATACTCTTCATGCGCCCCCACAGCATAATTAATATCGTTTTTGAGCTGAGCTGACTCTTCGCTAGGTAGACTCGCATCGCCTACAAACATTTTTTTAAGTTCAACACAAATTCCGGTCACGTCCCCTTCAATTTGCTCAAAGGAAAGTATTAATGCTTGGTTGCTCATTTCATAGCCTCTTTTAAACCAGTTGTCCAGGCTTTCCTTGTATCTTCAATCTTTAAATTAAGTTGTTTGTTATCATTATACTTTACAATAATCTTGTCATCAGTTACAGTAGAACCTAATTGAATTAACTCTATGTTATAACCTGCAAATATTTCTTTAACTTTTGAAATATTAGTTTTGTTCACTTCAAAAATAAAACCTGAAGTTTCTGAAAATAGAAATTTATCAAAACGTAATTCTGAAGAAATATCAATGTTAATGCCAATTTTGCCATCAGCTTCACCGCCCAATACCATCTCGCTTAAAGTGGTGAACATCCCACCATCCGAAATATCATGGCAGCTTAATAGTAAGCCCTTTTCAATACAATCAATCACACTATAAATCCTGTTTTTTTCTGATTCGAAATCAATTTTTGGCACATTCTGACCTATTTCATTAAAAATATCATAATATACAGATCCACCCAACTCATCTTTTCTTTTACCAGCCATGAATAAAGCGGAGTTTGTTTTCTTAAGCTTCATAGTGATAACTTTTGTATAATCTTTTATATATCCCAAGCAGGCAATAATCGGCGATGGGTCAACCTGTTTGCCTGATGCATTTTCATTGTAAAAACTGACATTGCCTGATACAAACGGCACAGCGCTTTTATTATCATCTTTTAAACAAATCTTATTTGCAGCATCAGAGATGCCTTTAACGCTATCATAGAAATCGTTAAAAGATTCAGGAAACTCCGGGCTGCCAAAACATAAACAATCTGTCATGCCGTACGGTGTTGCGCCAACACAGGCAACGTTTCGCATAGCCTCTGCAACAGCATTAACAGCACCCCAATAAGGATCAATCCTTGAGTACTTAGGATTATGATCAACCGATAAAGCTAGCGCTGCTTTGCATCCTGGAATAGGCGCCTGGACACCTGCATCAGCCTCTCCAGGGCGTAAAACTGCTAAGCCCTGCACTTCAGTATCATAGTGTTTATAGATAATTGCCCTGGATGCAACGTTTGGATGAGCTAAGACTTTTAATGCCGCCATGTTATAATCAACTGGTTCCTTTAAGTTTGGTTCATAAAAATTTCTTTTTTGAGTTTGTTTTTTCCTTTCGTATTTAATACCCTTAGTAAGGATTTCTACAGGCACGTTGCAGACAATTTTTCCGTCAAAGCTTAGCTTATACTCCATAGATTTAGTGACTTTTCCGATTACTTTTGCCATTGCTCCTTGCGCAACCATCGGCAGCTCAAAATCCTCATTATAAATTTTTAGAATTTCAGGTGTAAATTCAGGAGGGCTTATCCAGGTGAACCTTTCCTGGGTCTCACCGCAGGCAATAACATAAGGAGGCAGATTTTCCATTGAAATATGAATCTTATTAATGTCAATTTCTGCTCCAAAGCCTCCTGATTCGCATAATTCAGAACTGGCGCACATTATTCCGCCAGCTCCCATATCCTTAAAACCAAGCTTTATACCCTTTTTCCGTGAAAGGCTAAATACTGCTTCTGTTGCCCTAATCAATACATTTTTTAAGAATGGGTCAGGAACCTGGACAGCGCCTTTATTATATTCTTCCTCTTCCTCATTTAAAACTAAACTGGCAAATGCAGCCCCGCCAAAACCCGAATTATCCGTTGCTTTACCAACAATAATGATATCAAAATCTTCTGCATTTTCAGGTGCTGAACTATGTATTATTTCTTTTTCTTTGATAAGACCAAGGCTCACAACATTGACAAGGCAATTATCATCAAAGCTATCATTAAAATATACATCGCCGCCTATGTTTGGCACGCCAAGTGGATTACTATAACCAGCAATACCGTCCACAACAGCATTTGCCACGTATTTAACATAGTTTTTCTTTTTTCCAAAAGGATTGCCGAACCGCAAAGGGTCAGCTGTTGCTATAATTCTTGCGCCCATGCACAAGACGTCTCTAACAATCCCTCCTATGCCGGTTGCTGCTCCTTCATAAGGTACTACCTGACTAGGGTGGTTATGGGATTCATGCGCTATTACAATACCATACTGTTCATCATTAACTTTTGCAAATTTTATTATTCCAGCATCCTCTTTTGGGCCCTGTATAACAGTTGGCCCGTCAGTTGGCAGAAGCTTCAGCACTTCCCGGCTGGATTTATAACTGCAATGTTCGCTCCACTGAATATTAAACATATGAACCTCTGTCAAAGTAGGATCTCTGCCAATCAATTCAACAATTTTCCTGCATTCAGATAGCTTCAAAGCTAAAGAATTAGACTTAATGAAATCCTTTATCTGAGAATCAGACATACTGCTGATTGGAATTTTTTCAACATTTACTTCCCCCATTTTCAATAAAAAATGGAATGGAGTATATATTTAAAGGTTTTGGAAATGGATTGACCAGGATTAAAGTCGAGATTAGACCATGTTAAGATTTCAGATTATTGAAAGTTATGGGTTAACTAATGTTGCTTAAGTTTGCACTGCCAACTTCTATACGTTAGAACGATATTGTATAAAAATGCTGTATAAGCCAATCAGGCCTTGCATTAGTTAAGTTGACAAAGGTTGACTATATATTTTTCAATGAATTAAGGATGAACCCTAAATTGCATAAGTTTACAAAGGTATGGATTGCACCGTACAATCTGAAAAAGTGATTTTCATGATATAAATCTCATCACTTGCCATATGAATCTCCGCTCGTTAACCCAACGTTCAAACCATCCATTTAAGCCGTTTTACAAAGCCCCTTTTAAGAGATTGTTTAAATACAAAACATTTTTGCAATAGCTTCTGGTATCAGTAGGTATATAAGATGCAACCGCCTGCCAGCTTGCCCCGTGTATGTTAACCAACTTTTTCAGCCTGCTCGGACCTGCATGATATGCAACTATACCAAGGAGAGTATCACCATTAAACTCATTTATACACTCCCGTAGGTAGCGTGTTCCTGCAGGTATATTATATTCCGGCATGAACCTCTGGTCAAATTCTTCTGTAACTGCCAACCCAAGATGCTTGGCTGTACCAGGCATTAACCCCATAAGTCCGCCTGCACCCCTATTTGATAACCTGTTGATCATACGTGATTCAAAGTACATTACTGCCTTAATCAACGATTGTGGCACACCGTGCTTGATTGAAGCTTCAGCAATATACTCCCTGAAATGCTCAGCTCTCTTAAGCGAGTATGAGAGATCTGAAAAATCAATACTTTTAGCAGGTAAGCCCACGTTCTGCAAAGGCAGGTGGGCAACATTAATATCAGGAATTAACTGTCTTTTTTTGTTTGATTCAGCATATATTACAGGGCAAAAAAAAGTTTCGTATAATAGGGTTGCCATGATGACCCATCTTTTGGACTTGCTATTTTTGGTCATATTCTTAAAGAAGAGATAAAAATTGCATCTTTATCATTTTCTGCGCAATTCATTGCATCTATCTCATCAATCTTTTTAAATTTTCAAATGTCTTTGTTGCAGTTATGCTTGATTCCCTATTGTTAAATCCTTTGTAGAGTATAACAAGATATAAAGCAGAAAAAGTGTATAAAATCAACCAAACGTGTATATTTGCAATTTGTATAAAAAATTATTTAAAATAATTTAACAGTATACTGTTTTAATTAATGAATAGAGATTTAATAAACAGGAATTAAGGTATTCTTTGATCACTTCTGTACAAATTACAATTAAAATGAAGCCATGAGAATAATCTGTGTTGGTTTAGCTAAAAAAATATTAATTTGTTCAATCCCTTTATTTATTCTGATAAGCGTGTTTTGTAAGTGGACATTATAGCTATTGCCTTTACAAAAGCCTAAAAAATCTTCAGCTAATGACTAAAATTATATAACTCAGATCGGCAGTTTATCCCAGACTTAATTTATATTGGCATGTAGTCAATTTCTTAAAATCTCTGATATTTGAGAATATATCTTCAGTAAAAGCCTGCTTCCTATTTAAATAAAAAAAAAATTCTATACCACAACCATAATTAGAACAACTTTGCTTAATCTATGAATGTAAACTTCAAATCTTAAGTAAGCCTAATTTTACTTCTTGTTTATAAATGGTACTTAGTATAGAGTCCACAGACAAGAATTTTTACTTATTCAGCTGCGTCTTTTGAGACATTAACAGCCTTTGGTCCTCTGTCACCTTGTTCAACATCAAAAGTAACAGCGTCATTTTCCTGTAATGTAACGCCTTCTTTTAAAGCTGTTTGGTGTACAAAGTATTCTTTACCGTCTTCACCAGCGATAAAGCCAAATCCTTTCATGTCGTTAAAAAATTTCACATTTCCTTTCATTTTTTACCTCAAATTATTCAATATGAGCAAGAATTGCGAAATCCTTTTTAAATCCTTCTATTTTTT
>JBDRFR010000003.1:0-9367 GCA_043818675.1 Nanobdellota archaeon | reverse complement strand
AAAGTATGTTTTCGGCTTTAAAGAGGTTATTTGGTAATGTACTATCTAGCTTTAGCGCTAGAACACAAAGAGCAGAAATCTATATGCGGTTAATAGCATATAATTTAGGTGCTATATTGATGGAGATTTTCTACTAAGCCTAAGCAAGCTGATCCTTTAAATACTTCACGGGCTGTTGTCTAGTGGCTAGTGGTATACTGATTTGTGGATTATACTGCCTAATTCTAAAGAATTCTTAAGTTTTAGCCATGTCCAGTGGTTAGATAACAAATTATATAAATATGATTATGTTTCTATTCCTAAAATGTTCAATTTATTTAAAAAATTCTTCAGGAATGAAGAACCTGCTATCCAAAATTTAGAACTTAATGATCTTAAACCTTTCTTTAACGAAAAATCCAAAGAATTCACAAAAGATTTGAACACAAAAATCCTGGAAATTAAACATAGCATAAGTTTAGAAGTCTCAAAAACCAAATCCAATCTAGAGATATTAAGAAACGCAGAGCTTCGTAACAAAAACGTCCCTGTGAAGGCTTTACAATTTCTGGATGGCAATAAAGAATCATACATTAAGCTGGTAAATGCTTTATTGGATCAGATAATAATCGAAAACGAATATGATAAGATCCAAAGTTTTTGTACTGATTTCAGCGATAAGCTTGCCCAGCTTGCCAAATCTTCTGGGAAAGCATACCACGTATTACAGGAATTTCTGGCTAACGAATCCCGTGATATTGCGCTTAACATTAAAAATCTTGACAATATGGTAAAAAACTTAAAAAAGATGGTTGACGACCCTATATTGGACAAAATAAAACAGCTCAAAGAAAACATCCTCAGTATAAAAAGAAAAACCGAGCATAAAAAGGAGTTAGCAGCTGAACTTGAACAAACCAGCTTAAAACTTAGCGATACGCAAAAATTGATAGATAATTTATCCAGGCTGCGTAACGAATTAAAAGACAGTAATGAATATAACGAATTAATATCCTTGATTGAACTTAAGAAAAAATCCTTAAGCGAGCTGGACAGCTATAAAAATAAAGTGTTCCATTCATTTTCCGTGATAAACGCCTCATTAAAAAAATACGCAAGAATAACAATCAAAGATACAGATTTACTGAATTTATATATTGAAGATCCAGTTGAAGCGATTATTGGTGATAAAGAACTGGGAATAATGGATTTACTGGACGGAACAAGAAAAAGCATAGTTAGTAATGGGATTGAATTAAAAGACAAAAAGCGTGACAAGACTCTTCAGGAACTTAACAGTCTCACTAAGGAATTCTTCAGCAATTTCAAAGCCAGATACTCTGAAATTATTAATAAAATAAAAGCATTAAAAGAAAAAATCAAGGCAAACGATACAAAAGAAAAAATTGAAGAGCTTGATGTAAAGATTGAAACATCTACACAGGATCTTAATAAGACAAAAAGTTATTTAGAATACCTGCAGGCTGAATTAGCAAAAATTGACTTTGACAAGATTAAAAAAGATTTAGAAAAAAAAATACTCGAAATTTTTAACGTTAAGGTTTTGATTTCCTAACAGCCTCTTCTACAGCTTCCTGGCCTTTCGACGTCCCGTCTTTAATTAATTCCAACGTCGCCCCCCCAGCGCTTGTAACAATTGAGAAATTATTGTTAACATTTCTTGCATTGATTCTTGCAGTAGTATCGCCTCCCGCGCCAATAGTCACGCCGCCCTTGGTTTTGCATTCCAGTACAGCGTTAAAGATTATGCTGTCTGTCTTTGAAAATTGTTCTGTTCTTTCATCCTCTATAGAATAAGGTCCTGATTGAAGGTAAACAGCTGCATTTTTAATAGCATAGCTAATTTTTTCCAGTGTAGCAGGTCCTTCGGCAACACCCAAAAATCCGGATGGTATGCCTATTTCGTGATCAAATATTCTAATTTCTGCATTATCTGGTAGTATACCTCTTTGGTCTGGCAGACTATTGGCTATTATATGATCAAAAGCCGTGATAATATCAATATTCTTTTCTTTAGCCTTATTTAAAAAATTTGCAGCAAACACTATTTGTTCGCCTTCCTGCCCCCATCTGATGTATGAATTTCCAATCAGCGCTTTAATATCTGCATCTGTAATCCCTATCAATTCTTTCAGTTTGTCACTTTTTTGTTTCTGCAGTTCTGACGTAATTTTAGCTGCCTCTTTTTTATCAGCAGCTCCCTTGACCCCATCAACAATTTTATTATTATAGTTATTTACAATACTGTTAACTTCCACTATATTATCATTAATTTTATTGGCATAATGCTGCGCTAAAAGAAATGTATAAGTTACAGCTCCTCCAGTGATGATGGTATCTCCAGCGCGCATAGTACTAATTAAATCCATTCCTACCGTGATTTTAGACGTTATGCCTGGGTCCGACTCAATCTTTTTTCCGCAAAGGCCAAACACAAACGGTCCTCTGTCTGGATTTTCCAGTTCTTGTTTTAGTCCGCCTATCTTATCAAGAACATCAACATATTTTAACCCATATACAACCTCTCCGCCCTTTTCTGCAATCATAACAGGCGTTGCAACTATTGATGCTTCAGGCCTATGATTCTGTGTCTCATTGTCATTTACATAAACCTCAGCAAGCGATGCTAAAAATGAGGCAAAATCTTCGTCATTAGAATTAGCCTCTGGGTCATACCTGACATTTTCAAGCACCACAATTTGTCCATCTTCAAGAGTGCTTACAATTTTCTTAACTTCAGACCTATTTTTATTAACACTTCTTGGCTTTTTATCAATAAAACAATTTGGAGCAATTAATACATTTTTTTTAAGATAATCCTTTAACAAAATTTCAATCCTTTTAGCAACCGGCGCCATACTATAATCAGGGTCTTCGCCTTTTGGCCGTCCGCACCACCCTGCCGCAAGGATAATTTTGGCATTTTTTTCCACTAGGTATTTTAGCGTGAGTAGAACATCACGGATTCTTGTATCGTCAATAACTCGGTTAGGATCCAGCAAATCTTTAGTCTGGTCCAGTGGCACATCAAGCCCTGCGCGAACCATAACTTTTCTGCCTGCCACATTAATATCTTTTATAGTTTTCCGATAAATGCCCATTTTACCACCCCATAAACAAATATTTATAAATTATATATAAATTTTATTATATTTTTTTTACAGGCGCCATTTTTTCAAATCTATTGCATGAAACGGGCAAATTTCATGACAGCAGAAACATCTGATACATTTTTTCTTTTTAATAAACGCCTTCCCATTTTTCATAATAATGGTCTTTGCAGGACAAATTTTGATACATTCTTTGCACGCCTTGCATTTATTATAATTTATGAATGGTTTTGCGCTAAAAACACGGTTCACAAACTGTGCAACATTCTTTGAGAAGATAAATGTTAGGGCCTGCGGTGTTGCAGGCTTAAATTTTAGAATTTTAAGCCTTTCTCCGACAACTTTTATGGATTTAAGATAATCCTCATTTTTATTGGACAACGCAATTTTATTTGTCAATATTGACATTGGATCAAATCCCATCATCCTTGACATTACTATATCCAGTGCTAAGCTATCATAAGAAGCAGATATAATTCCAACTTTTTTTGGTGTTCCAGATCCTGGCCCTTCACCCTCCATCCCCATTATGCCGTCAATGATATTTATATGCGGCTTTACAAAATTACTTAAGTCTACAAGCATTGACGCAAATTTATCTTTCTCTCCCATTTTTAGGTGCATTTGCCCTTTAGAAGTCCCAACCATAAACCCAAAACTGTTTTTTATTGCTAGTGTAACATTCATTAAGACATGTGTTTTAAGTTTTGGCACATTGATTATGTAGTCCATATCAGAAATAATATCACAAAGGTCAAACCTGTGCATATATAATGCATCTTTATAAAAGTATGATTTTGATTTTTTGAAAGGCACAAAATTGACCTTTTCTTCTTCGCAGACCTGTAATATTCCTGCAACTTTAGCCGTTGTTACCGGATCATTAATACCCGGTGAATCACCGACAGATATTCTGCATTTCTTAAGTTTCAAAAGCTTAATTATCGCCCTTACAACTTCCGGGTGTGTAGTAACGCAAAGTTTTGGATGCTTAGGGCTTAGAAGGTTTGGTTTTATCAATACTTTTGAGCCATTTTTGATATTTAGTCCGCCTATTAACGAAACACTTTTTTTTACAGCGCTGTAAACTTCAGATTTATTATAAGAACTACATTTAACAATCGATACATATGTCATAACATCAGGATAAATACCGTTTATTTTAATGTTTTGGTTAAATAAACAACGGTACAAACACTAATGCTACAATACTGATCAATTTTATCAAAATGTTAAGCGACGGCCCTGAAGTATCTTTTAAAGGATCTCCTACTGTATCGCCAACAACTGTTGCTTTATGCACAATCGAGCCTTTACCCCCCAATTTGCCTGATTCTACATATTTTTTGGCATTATCAAAACTAGCACCCGCATTAGCCATAAAAACCGCCATTAAAAATCCAGTTGTTATTGTACCGGCCAAAAGTCCACCCAATGCATTCAAATCCCACATCCCTATAATTATAGGCATAACTATTGCGATAAGGCTTGGCAAAACCATCTGCTTTAGAGCTGAATGTGTGCTGATCTCTACACATTTTTTATAATCAGGTTTAACAGTACCTTTCATTATACCTTTGCTTTTTTTAAACTGCCTTCTAACTTCTGAAACCATTGCTTCAGCGCATTTTCCGACCGCACGCATAGTAAACGACGAAAACACAAAAGGTAAAAGTGCGCCTAAAAACACTCCGATCATAACATTAGGCACTGTTACATCTATTACCATCGGACTGCCAGTAATTTTTGACGTTACTGCTGCAAAGCTTGCAAACAGAGCAAGGCTTGTAAGAGCAGCAGAGCCAATAGCAAACCCTTTCCCCATAGCTGCTGTTGTGTTGCCAACCGCATCCAAGCTTTCTGTTCGTTTTCTGGTAAGTTTCCCCATGCCTGCCATTTCTGCTATCCCTTCTGCATTATCAGCAATAGAGCCATACGAATCAGAAGCAAGGGTTATACCAATAGTTGATAACATCCCAACAGCTGCAATAGCAATGCCATACATACCAGCAAAATGGTACGCTAGCCAAATAGCGCCGCATACACCAAGCACAGGCATAACTGTGGATAACATTCCAACTGACAACCCTTCTATTATATTTGTACCTGCGCCTGACTTTGCAGCTTCTGCAACACTTTGCGTCGGCCTTCTGTTTGGTGAGGTATAATACTCTGTCATTAAGCCAATTAGAATACCTGCCCCAAGCCCTGAAATTGTTGCATAATACAGTCCAATATCACCCATCATTTTTTGAATCACAAAATAAGATAATATTGCCATAGCAATTGACGCAGAAAAAATGCCAATGTTTATTTCCGCAGCAGGCTTTGCTTTTTTTGAAATCCTAACAAAATATAACCCGATTAACGAACTGATTATGCCAACGCCCGCAAGAGCCATCGGTAAGATGACAGCATTCCCTCCAAAGGTGACAAGCCCTGCGCCAATGACCATCGCAGCAATAATACTGTCCACATAACTTTCAAAGAGGTCTGCGCCCATCCCAGCTACATCACCAACATTATCGCCAACATTATCAGCAATAACTGCAGGGTTTCTTGGATCATCTTCAGGTATTCCCGCTTCAATTTTACCCACCAGATCAGCGCCCACGTCCGCACCTTTAGTAAATATTCCGCCGCCCACTCTTGCAAAAAGCGCAATACTTGACGCGCCAAACCCAAACCCATAAATCATTGACGGATTTTTGAATATAGAATATAAAACCGATACACCCAAAAGCCCGATGCCAACAACACTTAAGCCAATAACAGACCCTGAATAAAACGCAACCTCAAGCCCTTTATGCAGGCTTTTTTTTGCAGCAAACGCTGTTTTTGCATTAGCTTTTGTTGCAACCCTCATGCCGATATTTCCCGCAAGCGCCGAACAAATGCTTCCTGCTATAAATGCGTATGACATGATAATTCCATCAGATAATTTTCCGATATAACCCAGGTAATACAATACAGAAGCAACAATCACTAAATAAACAGCAAGTATCCTGTACTCTTTGTTCAAAAAAGCCATTGCCCCTTCATGTATAGCTTCGGATATTTCTTTCATCTTATCAGTTCCTGAATCCATCTTATATATTTTCGTCGCAAGCAGCACAGAAAAAGCTATTGCAATTACACTAATTATAATTATCCATAACATTTTTTCACCTCATAATTAACTTGATAACATCGACCATCCTATTGCTGTAACCCCACTCATTATCATACCATCCTACAACAATCAGGTTGTTGCCGACACATGTCGTCAGTTGGGAGTCAAACAAGCAGGAATGCGGGTTTCCGATTACATCTGATGATACCAAAGCTTCATCTGAATATTCTATTATCCCTTTAAATTTAGTATTTGACATTTTTTTAAAGAGTAAGTTAACCTCATCTGTAACGCATTTGTTAACTTTTTGCTCAAGTTCTGCAACAAAATGGCACAATGAGGCATCAGGTGTTGGCACTCTTACAGCAGAGCCAATAATCTTGCCCGAAAGTTCAGGTATTACCTGCCCGATAGATTTAGCAGCCCCTGTTGACGTTGGAATAATGTTTAGCCCAGCTGTCCTTGCCCGCCGAAGATCGCTTTGCGGGCCATCAAGGATACGCTGGTCATTTGTATAACTATGAATCGTGGTCATGACACCGTCAATAATCTTATATTTATCATTGATGATCTTTGCCATTGGCGCAAAACAATTGGTTGTGCACGACGCGTTAGAAACAACTTTTTCACCATTATAGGTTTTATCATTTACTCCCATCACTATTTGTTTTATCTCTTTATCGCCTTTCGGCGGCGCAGAAAGCAGGACTTTTTTAGCGCCTGCTTTTAAATGCAGATTACAATCATCCAATTTCCTAAAAAATCCCGTTGACTCTACCGCCACATCAACTTTTAGTTTCTTCCAGGGAAGTTTTTGCGGATCTTTTTCAGCAGAAATTTTAATTTCTTTGCCGTTGACAATTATTGAATTTTTTTGCGCTTTTATTGTGCCCTGAAATTTCCCATGTACCGAATCCCATCTTAGTAGATGCGCAAGTGTACCGGGGTCTGTCAGATCATTAATACCAACAAATCTCATATTTTTATTATTAATGCCCGCCCTTAGAACAAGCCGCCCAATCCTTCCAAAACCATTGATAGCAACATTTATCATAAGATTCACCTCTACCGCAATCTGGAGATTACTTGTTTATAAAATTTACTAAATAAATCAAAAATCCTAAGATTTGTTATCCCAACGGAGCGAAGCTCCGGGGTATTAAACAAATCTTCAAGACGGATTTTTGGTCATTACAACTTGGAAAATAATAACGATGCAAGCATCGGGGTTATAGACCCAAGTTGTAATGAATCTTTTAGATTAAGCGTATATTTTGATTAACAGCTATAAAATCCTAATAATGAATCTGAAGGAAATTACAAGTATAGATCATTATCTAAAACAAACCGCTGATTACTCCCTCAGAATCAATATCAATAAGTTCAGCATTTGGATGTTTTGGAAGCCCTGGCATCGTCATGATATTTCCTGCCAGAGCAACAATAAATCCTGCTCCTGCTGATATTTTTAAATCCCTAATTGTAATATTAAATCCAACAGGCCTGCCTTTCAATTTTGGGTCATCAGATAACGACATTTGAGTTTTGGCAATGCAGACAGGCAATTTGTTAAGATTCAGGTTTTCTATCAAATCCAGCTGTCTTTGCGCTTCTACCGAATAATTAACCCCTAAAGCACCATATATTTCTTTAGCAATAATACTTATCTTCTCTTTGATGGGCAGATTAACATCATACAAAAATTGAAAATTTTTTCCATCTATAACACTCAACACTTTCTCTGCCAGTTCTATGCAGCCGCTGCCACCACCGTTCCATGGGTCAGCTACTACAAAATCTATTCCAAATTCATCACATTTTTTTTTCACGAGCTCAATATCAGCAAGTTCATCGCCTACAAACTTATTTAACGCTACAACGATAGGCAGCTTATACTTTTTCAGATTTTCAATATGTTTTTCTAAGTTTAAAAACCCGCCCTCAAGACTATCATGTGATTTAAGCGCTTTAATTGTTGCAACAAGGACAACAGCATTAGGCCTGATTCCAGCCACTCTACATTTAATATCCAGAAATTTCTCAGCACCAAGATCAGCTCCAAACCCTGCTTCTGTAACCACAAGATCTGCAAGCTTTAATGCTAGTTTTGTCGCTATTATGCTGTTGCATCCATGCGCAATGTTTGCAAACGGTCCGCCATGTATAAGCACAGGCACTTTTTCAACTGACTGAACAAGATTTGGCTTTATTGCATGTTTAAGTAATGCAGCCATAGCTCCTGCAACTTTTAAATTGTACGCATAAACAGGTTTTCCATTAAAAGTATAAGCAACAATAATCTTGTCAAGCCGCTTTTTTAAGTCAATAAAATCTTCTGATAAACATAAGATTGCCATAACCTCTGATGCAGCTGTAATTTCAAAAATATCTTTTCGCAGGCAAATTTTTCGTTCATCACAGCCAACATAAATGCTCCTTAGCGTACGATCATTCATGTCAATTGCCCTCCTCCACACAACACTATCCGGATTAATGTTAAGTTCATTGCCCTGCACTATATGATTATCGATAACAGCAGCAAGAAGGTTATTTGCAGCCGCAACTGCTGCGATATCTCCTGTAAAATGCAGATTAATTTCTTCCATCGGAAGCACCTGGCTGTACCCGCCACCGCTTGCCCCACCTTTAATCCCAAAACATGGCCCAAGCGATGGTTCTCTAAGGCACATCATCACTTTTTGATTAAGTTTATTTAGCGCTTGTCCAAGCCCCACTGTTACTGTTGACTTTCCTTCGCCGGATTTTGTGGGCGTTATTGCTGTTACAAGAATTAACTTACCATTTTGTTTATCAAGATTTTTAACAGATTTGAGGTCAATCTTTGCCATATAAGGACCATACAAGAACAAGTTTTCAGGTGTTAACCCAATCTTTTCTGCTATTTTTTCAATACGTTCAAGTTTAATCTTCTGCGCTATAGAAATGTTTGTTTCCGACATTTAATAAAGTAAAAATGATGTATTTAATAAAGTATTGTTATCATGGCACCCCATTAACTTAATGTGTTCTTCTTGAATAGTTATTTTGTAATTACAAAATCTTTATATAGGTGTAGAGCTCTTTAGAGCTCTATGAAGAAAATAAAACTGAACGGTGGGAAATTTAGTTTGGTAGATGATGAAAT
>JBDRFR010000002.1:0-5940 GCA_043818675.1 Nanobdellota archaeon | reverse complement strand
AAGATGGGATAAAAAACCATTGTATTATCCTGAGTGTGATAGAAACATGGAGAAAGAATGTGCAGAATGTCTATCATACTCTAATAGGGACTCTAAAGCAACATAATTCTAGGATTTTATCATGGGCTTAGTAGTTGCCATAATATTGATAACAAAAACAGAAAATAATATATACTCAGCTTATCTAAGTTTGTATCATGCAAAAAAAGTGGTGGGGATTAATCATTATGATTGTCATAATTATCTGTGTATTTCTGGTTTATTTATGGCCAGAACCAAAACAGGTGATTGAACCTTATTCTGACGATCCTGCCACTTGGATCGAAGATAAGGGCAGAGGCATTATAGAGATCAATGTTGATAAAGTAACAAAAGGACAAGGATATATTGACCCAAATGGAGAACAGTATGAGACCGCTTCTATCGGGACAGTATTTGACTACGAAGGCTGGTTTAAGGGCAGCTATTTTAAAAAAAGCTTTTCTTTAAATGATCAGGAAATAATGAGAATCGGCGAAGATATAAAGCCTTTTGATAATATCATTGGAGGGTTTGTTGTTGAAAAGATCGAAGAAGATAATGCTGTTATTTACATATTTTTAGACGAAGACTGGAAGAATCTTGTCAATAATACAATGGTTTACTGGGGCAAAAGTTTCCAGAACAAAAAACTTTTTGACTTTTCTAATGAGATTAGCAAAGGGGTATATATGGACAGTGTTATTGATGATATTTCCAGGTTTGACAATAACTATGCACTACATTCTGGCGGAATTTATGTTGGTGATATTAGAAAAGATGAATACAGTACTTTAATAGCTTTTTATTAAGGCCATTTCTGGATATAATGTAAAACAAGGTCTGCGCCGATCGCAAGTAATTCAGTACCGATAGAAATCCCTGACCCAACACCCGGAATCAATAAATAGATTCCCCCACCTATACTTGCCCAGTTTAACAGTTCCGAAGAAACCTTTAAAAATTTATATTCTTTTGCAAAACAATATCCATCAACAACAATCGGCTTTATTGAGATTGACGGGATTGTCGTCTTCATTGATAATCTGACAATTTTATTGTTTTCATCAAGCTGTGGTGGAGTTTTGTAAAAGACAGGGTTATTAATTTTTTTAACAATGTTACTCTTATCCCCCTTAAAAATATAAAGATGGTGTGCTGCTTGTTTTGCCACATGGTCAAAAAAACCACTGACAAATACTCCATTGACTGGACCAATATCTGGCTGAACAGCATTATATTCAATCACCCATCTATCCCATGCATCCACACTATCCCAATCAATCTTTGAAGTCTGTGGATAGCTGCCTTTCTGGTATTCCCTATATACCATGCCCGGTTGCTCAAACCGTGTTTCACCTGAATAAAAAAATCTTTTCAGCCCAATTTGATATTGAGGATCATAATTTACATACGCTGGCCCATTCAACTTATTTAATAAATAATCTACCAGATAACTCTTTGCCTCAAGTTTTTGTCCGCCACATTCAAATTGATACACAGATTTTTCATCCTCGATATGTATAACAGAATAATTTGCAAGTGAATCAAGCAGTTTTTTATAACACTCAAACTGTCGGTTTATTATCTTATCATTTTTCTTCTCGGGTTCAACAATTTTTTTAATTTTCTCAGAAAGCTCATTATATTCCTGCTGATGTTTTGGATACTTTAATAGTATGTCAAACTCTGGAACATTATATTTTATTGTTGAATAAAAAAAGCTATGATCTGCATCAGGATATACATTATATACAAATTTATAGGCTATTTTAAGATATTGGGTATTACGGGTTATTACATCATGGATATTAGTATCCTGATTACCTGCAAAAGTCAGGCTGCTCCAATAACTTTCACCAAAATTTTGCCCGTTTTTTGCAAACCCTAATCTTTCCTCAGGCGTTGCTTTATCCCATGTGTAATAAGGCTCAACCGACTCTTTCATGCTGTTTTGTTTTTCTATAGGTACAAATCTTTCAATACCCTTTAGGTCTTTAAAGGTATAAACATAATCACCATAATACATATCAAAACTTGTATAGCTTGGAAACAGCTGAATATCAGCTTTACACGGGCTTGCCAGATAAAACCTTGTTGTTCCGTACGATTCTTTGATAAGCGATATAAAGTAATCATCTGCAGCTGATACATCGTACGTTACTTTTGAAACATCATCACCTTTGGTTTTCTTAGGCATCATCACGCCAATCTTATTACCCCCTATAGGGACAAATTTTTGGTTCTTTGCATCTTCCTCTGAAATAATATAACTAGCAACACCAAGCATAGGTATATACAAATTTTTAACAAAACTTAGGCATTCTAAGGGATGCAATACTCCGGCAGTCACAAGAGCATTCCTTATCGCAGTCTCGCCATCTGCAGTATACCAAGAAACACCTCCTACTACCACTGTAGAAACATGTATCAAACAGCTTCTGATCTCCTGGGGCTGGGACTTTATGAATTGTGATAGATATTCATACCCTTTTTTCATGCTGGACTTGACTATTGAAGGATTCTCTATTAATATCCCTGCTGCAACTAATGCTTCCGCCCAATCATCACTATAAGCAAGGATTTTCATCCCCTGGTCTAGACGCATACTTGGGTCTAATAATAAATCACCAATATTACGACCATCACCTGCAAACATCATTTTGACAGTTTCATCGGTTTTCTCTACAAGCTGCTTGCCAAAATCAGGGTCTGCCTGTATAATCCTCTTAAATGACTTATCTGTTTTTTCCAATAATTTTTGAGTAGCTTTAAAGCTATCTTCACTAAAATGCGCCTTTACTGCTTTCTTAAACCCAACCTTTTTTACTATTAATAATTGTTCGCTCATTAGTCCGGACTTTATAGACTGTTCTGCAAATTCATCAAGCTCATTTTGCACTTTAGATAATGATTGCCGGGCAATATCTTCGATATCATCGGTTAGTTGAGCATTTTTAAGAGCTATCTCAAAATTTTTAGCTGACTCTTCAGCCGCCTCTTCCGGAATACCAACTGCTTTCAGGCCATTCTTAAAATCCGTCCTAAGAATACCTTCCACTGCTTCATCTGTATATTTACCATCTTTTGTAAACTCCTTAAAAACAACCTTAACACCTATCGACCCGTCATCTGCAACTGGCCCTCTTATGAGATATTTCCCAGCCTTTAACGAATCAGCCTGTATAACAATACTGCTCACAGCATCGTCAACTATGGACGAGCTCAATATACTATTTTCTCCCTTTCTCAAAGCTATAAAAAAAGCTCGTAAGCCATCATCACCAGCGTTATCCACTAATTTTGATATTTTTAATATCAATTCATCTTTTCTTTCTGCTAATAAGCCTGGTTTTAAGAGCTCTTCAGTAAACTTTGATATTTTTTTAAGTTTATCAGGCTTTACAAATGCCCACGCCTTTGTAAGTGGCGTTTTAACAAACGGAATAAGAGCAAGCCCAAGCCTTGCACCAAGCCCTACCATAAAGAGTACGTTTGCTTCCGCCTCCCACGCTTTCTGCTCTCCCTCAGGAAACTTCTCATAATATACAAGATAAAGCGGGTCGCCATAATCAAGCAGCCATTCTTCTGCCGATGTAACAACCTGCGGCAGTTCAAATCCATTTACAGTACAACTGAATTTTTCTTTTGCTCTGTTAGCAGGCTCAAAACTCAGATGTTCTGGTTTAGTATTTGATATTAGAACATTATCCAGCCATTTAGGATCAGAATATATAAAAATTTGTCCTGTCGATGCTGTAATTTTAGTAGTACCAGCTATGAATCTATAGCTCACTCCTGTCCCTTCAAGTCTTTTCCCTATCGTTGATGACGGTATCTCCCCAATAAGATACTTTGTATCAAAAACATTGCAAGCCTTTTCCTGCGACGCTTCCATAGTATTGCTGTAGCATAATTGCACTGCATTTACTATCTCATTAAGCGCTGTATCTTTATCAGCCGCTAAACTTGTCTTGTCAGCAAACGTCTGTCCAAAACAGCTTAAACAAACATTTTCCCCATATAATACTCCATCACACTTTTTCGTGGCTTCATCACGCTTAATCTCATCCGGTGTTCTTACTTCTATAATGGCTGCATCTTTACATCTATCCCTATCAGTTTCTTTTAACCAGTTATCAGTTTTCGGACAATCTGCCCTGTACCATACATATTCATAATGATATTTTATGCTAGAATCCCCTTCAAAGATAGTATTTCTGCAGCATACATAAGTAGTATCAGCAACAACATAAGCATCTATATCCATCTCATCAACAGGTTCATCTGCAGGGTTATTGTCAGATTTTATAATATTATCATCTGTTAATCCCGGACAATGCTTTCTATCGCTTAACCATGCCTCTTTTCCTAGCGCAACACTGTTGATTCCGCATGTCAGCGCCTGTAATGAGCACACTGCTGTCTGGCACCCGCCAAAAACCGCCCCATCCGGTGCTTTTTCATCATCTGACATCCCAAAAAAACTGCCGATGCCTTTCCAGCTTGTCACTGTAAAAAAATAGCTGATCCCAAACAGTATAGCAATAACAATAACTGCAGATATGATAAAATCCCATTGCCCTTTTTTCATTTTAAGTAGATGAGATCATAGCCCCTGTCGATGATCTAACAATCTTAAGATTTCTAACTTCATTATCCTTATCATAGGTTATATAAGGCTCTGCCATCATAACCTTCATCGTATCATCCTTTTTAATCCATGTCACAAGCTCTCTTGCAAGCCTTTTTTTGCTGCATTCATTTGTACATATACAAATATCATTCAGAATTTCTGCGCCAGACAGCCTATACTCATTAAGTTCCCGCTCACATTTGGTTTTTAGATATAGGTCTTTTTCAACATAAAACGGCACTATCCTGGTTTCGCCTTCTTTAATATCATTAAGCTCAATCACCAGGTTTTTGAAAGAGTTAAGTGTTGCCTGGTTCGGCTTATCAGCAAATATGCCCCACACTTTCATAAAAAACCCGACAAACGCTAACAGAATGAATATCACAAGAATAAAACCTATCAAGGTCTTTGTTGAAATTTCAATATTAGCTTTTTTATGCATTTGAACAGCAGCAGTATCTTGGTGATGATTTTTTTGTAGTAGGTTTTTTCGGATCAGCAGATTTTGCAGGATCAGGAGTAGTATCACAACTGTATGTTTTATCTTTGTTGCCTCCTGCGACTTTATGGTACGGGCTTGTATCTGGACATGTTAATTCGCATTTTTTATTGGCATTTGGTAGTGGCACAGCATCTGTGCAACCGGTTCCAGCGTTCCCGCATGTTAGCGCCCCTTCAATAACGCACTCATCCCCTTTTAGATAAGCAGACATGCACCATGCAGCGTCTGTCGCTTTAAGCCCAGCTTCATTAGCAGGCTCATTGATGCTGTTAGTTGTTTTGCCGATAAACCCAGTATATATCGCAAGCATCACAATAAGTATTACAAGCGCGATTATTGCAGTAATAATAACAGGAAACGTCATAGTAACAGCTTTCTTATTCATCAATATCACCTTTTTTATAATATGTACATATCAAACCTTATGAGAAGTAATATATAAAGTTTTGTAAACATTTAACCAAACATTTCATACAGAGCGCTTAAATCAATATTTTCTTTCAATACAAACAGTTTTATTATTAAGAATGTTAGTATTATTAATGTGAGCAGTGTTTCTATTATTGTTATCCATGTAACTTCTGTTATTTCAAATTTCATAATTGCTAATAGGTTCTTTTCTATTTAAATTGTTTGGTTTAGAGGCACCCCATTAACTTAATGTGTTCTTCTTGAATAGTTATTTTGTAATTACAAAATCTTTATATAGGTGTAGAGCTCTTTAGAGCTCTATGAAGAAAATAAAACTGAACGGTGGGAAATTTAGTTTGGTAGATGATGAAAT
>JBDRFR010000001.1:0-25934 GCA_043818675.1 Nanobdellota archaeon | reverse complement strand
TTGGACAACCAATACGCCTTAACAAACGCTTAACTTTATTAACCAGTCTTTCTTCTTTTTTCATGTGGTGGGTTTGCTTCACCACCCCCAATTGCTTATGCAATTGGGGTTACTACTTAATATTATTTTCTACTAAGCCGCCACATTGCACACATATTTATATCGTGACAGGATTCAGATATGTGATATACCCTCCCTTACTTTAAGAGAGACTATAAGCTGGAGTACTGCCAAACCTTTAAAGATAGCATGTATTGGCAGTTGCAGTGGAGAAGAGCTTATTACTATATCAACTATATGTTTAGAAGAAAAAATTAACGACTTCTATGTACATGGATACGAGGTTGATCTGCAATCTGTCCGCAAAGCAAGAGTTCTATTGCATAATCCCCTTGCTGCAAAATTTGAAAATGATCAGACCGAGATGGGCCGCCATTCTTATTCTTTATTAAAAAAAGCTCTGAAGGAATATCCTCTTGAAAACGCTCTTAAGGATAAAGTAAAGGTATACTGGAAGTCTATTATATCAGAACCATTGGATAGGGGATATGATCTCGCCACTGTTTTTAACGTCATGTACTATTATCCTGAGGAAGACATCATAAAAATATTAAAAAATGTATCTGCCGGACTTAAAACAGGCGGCCACCTTATCATTGATAATTCTCTCTTGGTGGATGAAGATGGCCAGTTCACACAAATAGATGGGCATGAGGAATATTGTGACGCGCTAACCACTCACGTTAATAACTGGTTTGAATTTATTCCTACAGAAGAAACCCCGGTTTTTGCTGATCTAAAACCTGCAGCATTATTTAAGAAAAGATAGTATGATTTCATCAAAGATGTTTAATAACGACTTCTTGTAAAAAATCCCTGCTTTTTCCGTATAGACAATAATATTACAAATTTTATTAAAACAGAAATAGTTAAATACTACTTTACAGTACTCTCAAACGTTATGCAGTTATCAAAAAGAAAAACCATTGAAGAGATTGCCGAGTTGGCCAAAGAAACTGACTTTAGTGAACTTAGGAACCGGCTTGTAATGAATCAAGCTCCTTTGGTTTTGGCGCTAAAACAGGCATTAAAATCAGGTATGCTTACTCAAGATACGCTTGAACGCCATTTAAAAGACCCGCATCGTTTTGATTATCCAGAGCATCCTGACCTACAGTTAGAGGCTTTGTTGTGCTGTAATAATCACGAATACAAGCCAATAACCACTCTTTTTCTGGCTAGAGGAGCAAGAAGAAGGGACGATTTCAACACTATGTTGGCTGAATTCACCATTAGCGGACCGATAAATGAAAAGAAACTAGTTGGGTATATATCCCAATTTGCAGAGTATGGCTTTGCAGAACACGATAAAAGATCTCACACTTTTAATCTAACACCCGATGGGCATAAATACCTTGTCCCTGTAGCAGCATACACATTACTGACTTCAGCAGATATCAAAACCTCAATGTACGCGCTTCTTAGGTCAGCAACATTTAGGTCTGATAAAAGCACACCATACTATACTTATTTTATCATGGATTATATCAGGAAATATTATAAAAAGCGTAACAGGGCTGGAACATTGACAATTAATGAATTAAGCAATGCTATTGATATGAAAGAAACAAATGTCCTCAAGATCCTAAAAAAACTTGAAATCTTAAAATGCGTATCTGTAAAGACAATGGCAGATGGTAACACGCATACCTGGATCGGAGAAGAAAGTTATGATTCAACCCTTAAAAAAATACAACAGCAAAAGTCTCAGGCAAGAAAGATTGCTGATTATATAATGGACCATGGCCCTGCTACAACTGCTCAAATCGCAGAAAAATTAAACATTGACCCAAGATATGTCAAAGTTAGGCTGGCAAAACTCAGATCCCTTAAACTAGTAACATCAGATTTCACAGGTGATACAAAATCTTCTGTACATTATAAGTCAAAAGCTAAACCATTCTTAACATATTTTGATACCATTAAAACAGCACTTTATGATACCAATAAACTTAGATGGATGAATAACAGGTATCACGTACTAGTATCCAATATTCCTCAACTTACCAGAGTTCTCCATGCAGGCAGAGATTTATACAGGCCTTTTAGCTACCACACAAAAATAGACTCACGCGAGCTGCAAGAAAACCTAATTGCCGCAATAATGCAGCATAATGCAACTCACGATATCGGTCCGACACAAAAGCAGATTAAAACTAGTTTAGATATTATAAATAGTGGTACTATTCTCCGTATGACTAGCAGACTATTAGAAGAAAACATCCTAACAAGAGAAACAGTTAACAAGCAGTACAGGTATTACTGCGCTTAGATGATATATTCAGCTTCCCCAAGCCCAAGCTTTTCAGCTTCGATGATATGGCCAATCGGCGATTTTTTATTAAGTTCTTTAAATAAGTCCTTTCCAGCCTTTTTATTTATCAGGTCTAATGACGCTTTTTCAACAGACACTATATCCTTTCCCATCACTATTCCAATATCATCCAGAACAGGCTTGCCAGGACTGCTAACACAATCACAATACTTAGTGATATTCTCAAGAACATTAACATAATATGCTTTTTTAGTATTTTTTAAAACTGCATAAGCTCCTTCAGCAATCAGCCTGTCAAAACTGGCAATTTTGGGTTTTAATACGTTTGACGGGCAGGCATCAATGCACACCCCGCAACCCCAGCAGCCTGACAGGTTAAAATAGGCCTTATTATCTTTTAAAGAGATGGTTTCTACAGGACAAACCTTCACACACGATCCACATCCACTACAATCAGCTACAAACATAGGGTTAGCAAAATTATGTATATCGGCTTTTGTTTTTGTTGATACTCCTCCCATCCCCAGGTTTTTTATAGCGCCGC
Organism: Nanobdellota archaeon; assembly: GCA_043818675.1. Classification (GTDB taxonomy): domain Archaea; phylum Nanobdellota; class Nanobdellia; order Woesearchaeales; family DATDXC01; genus JBDRFR01. The sequence continues at coordinate 23,055 of JBDRFR010000001.1, read as the reverse complement.
CAAAACCAGAGCACATATGCCCTTTTACATGGCTTAAAACAAGCAGCCCGTCTGCATCAAACAGGCCCCTGCACACTTCAGCATTCAGATGTTCTGTTTTTACAATCTCAAAATCGTTTGATATCACGATAGGACAGCCGATATTCTCTTCTGTAAACCCATGCGCCTCGGCTGTTTTATAATATTTTTCAGGCGTATCTCTTCCGCCGGGATATATCACAGGACTATCGAACAAAAATGGTTTTATATTCAGCCCTTTTAAGACCGCTACTACCTTTTTTACAAATTCAGCTTTTAGATGATAGATATTGCCCGCCTCGCCCATATGCAGTTTCACTGCCACTTTTTCATCCTCTGAAAACAGATTATTCAGTTGTTTATTCAGAATATCAGAAAATTCATCTTTTTTTTCCAAAAATATTACTTCTCCCATGATGATTGAAAAAAACAATAATCTTTATAAATATTCTTTTATTCTTAGGTAGTATGGATTCAGTCAGGAAGTGCGGATCATAATTTCTTAATTTATACTCTATTATTTTAATATTATTTAGGAGGACAAAAATGGAATATATCAACGATTTTATTTGGAAAAATGGTATGAATGTAAAAGATCTTGTTAATTCGTATAAGAATCTGGGCTTCCAGAGTATTGAGCTAAAAAAAGCATCAGACGTAATCGTCAAGATGAAAAAAGACAACGCAAAGATCTTTCTCACATTTACATCAAACATGGTAACCTCTGGTTTAAGAGGATTTTTTGCCCAGCTGATAAGCCTAAAGATGGCAGACATCATCGTAACAACTGTTGGCGGCATTGAAGAAGACATAATGAAAGCATCCGGTGAAAAGTTCTGTATTGGAAAGTTTGATTCTGACGATGTCGAACTTCATGAGAAAGGGATCAATAGGATAGGAAATATCCTGGTAAAAAACGAAAGTTATATGCATTTTGAGGATATGATAAACAAGATTCTAAATTCTGCATATCAAAAGCAAAAAAGATGGGCTGTATCAGATCTATTAAAAGAGATAGGCTTAAGTCTAAACGATAAGTCATCCATCCTTTACCAGGCAGCAAAAAACAACGTACCGATATTTTGTCCTGCAATAACTGACGGAGCATTTGGTTTTCACTTATATCTCTTCCAGCAAAAGCATGATGATTTCATCGTTGATGTTGTAAAAGATTTTGGCAACATTTTGTTTGTAACAAGTTTTGACGAAAAAAAAGGCGTTATTGCTTTAGGCGGAAGCATCTCAAAACACCATGCAATTTTATCCACCTTACTAAATGGCGGCGCTGACTACGCAGTTTACATGACAACCGCCCATAAGACATCAGGCAGCATGTCTGGCGCTACAACAGAAGAAGCAAAATCATGGGGAAAAGTAAAAGACGAATCAGATATTGCAACAGTGATAGGAGACGTTACCATTACCTTTCCGCTTGCAATGATTAACGCTTTGGAACAGCTGGACGAAGAAAAACTGCTAGCGCAAAAAGATAGCGCTAAAACACATAAGACCAAAACACAATCAACAAAAGACAGCGCAGGGCAATATAAAGGAATTTCAGTTGAAGAGAAACCGTCACAGTCCCTAAAAAATTTAGAAGGATACAAAAAAAATGTCAAAAGCTAGATTCATTATATCAGAAAAAAAGGTATTAGACCAATACAATATTGTAAAGGATATAGCAGATATTGTGTCATACAGTTCAAAAACAAACCCGAATATAACACAAATTCTTGAAAAAGAAACAGACTGCATGTTCAGCATCCACCTGCCAAATGAATTAATAAATATAAAAGACAGAACAAGAGTCCTGTTCTTAGCCCAGGCCTGGGACTCCAGTCTCATTTCCAGGTTAACCGTTATCGGAATAAAAAACTTCGTTGTGGACAACGAAAACGACCTAAACAAACTGGTCAAATTTCTAAAAAAAAATAAAGATATCAGGATCAGCCTTTTATTAAGAGCAAAGCTAAAAGAATATACCATCAGGACTGAAAAATATTTCGTCTTTGGCATGTCTTCTGAATCCATATCAAAAAAATTAAAAGAATTGCGCGGCAATAATCAGATTGAAAAACTGGGCGTCCATTTCCATAGAAAAACTCAAAATATTGCTGAATGGGACTTACAGTACGAAATTTCCAGCATGTTTGATGAAGATGTCTTAAGCATGATTGACCTATTTAACATTGGCGGCGGAATCCCATCGGTCTATGCAAATACAAATGAAGATGTAATAAGGACTGTCATTGATAAGATCATTAGCCTCAAAAGCTGGCTCAACAAAAAAAACATAAAAATGATGATTGAACCAGGAAGGTTTATTGCAGCGCCCGCAGGAAGGCTTATAACAGAGATTTTGGATATCTCAGATAATAATATTATAGTAAACGCATCTGTCTACAACACCGATCTGGACGCCTTGATTGTCCCGGTAAAACTGCTTGTTGAAGGAGAGTTGCCAAAAGGCAGTCCATATATTATAAAAGGCTGCACACCCTGCTCAATGGACCTGTTTAGATACAGGGTTTATCTGGATAATCCAAAAGTTGGAGACAAACTAACTTTTCTAAATGCCGGCGCTTATAATTTCAGTTCAGATTTTTGTAATCTAGAAAAACTGGAAACAGTATTTGTTGACTAAATCCAAAACTATTTTATACTAATTTCTATTCATGTCTTATTATGGACTCCGATAAGATTAAAGATATGAAAGGAAAGGAGAAGATAACTGTCTTGACAGCCTATGATTATTGTATCGCAAAGATCCTTGAAGATTCGCATATTGACATAATACTTGTAGGTGACTCTTTGGGCAACGTTGTGCTAGGTTTTGACTCCACCAAAAAAGTAACGATAGAAGATATGATAAGGCACACCATAGCTGTGCGAAACGGCGCGCCGGGTTCTTTTATTGTATCAGACCTGCCTTACAGGTCTGATGCCACAAAAGATTTAGCTTTAAAAAACTCAAGATTATTATTGGAAGCAGGCGCCGACTCTGTAAAAATTGAAGGAAAGCCGGATATCGTAAGATTTTTGACAGAAAATAATATCAAGGTCATGGCCCACATAGGCCATTTGCCGCAGACAGCACCTAAGCCAGTGGTGCACGATGATCTGGATGTTTTACTAAAACAGGCAAAAGAATTAGAGCAGTCAGGCGCTTACGCTATAGTATTAGAGCTTGTAAAGACCGATGTAGCAAAAGAATTAACAAGACAAATTGATATTCCCACGATTGGTATCGGCGCTGGCCCGTTCTGTGATGGACAGGTATTGGTGATCAATGACATGTTGGGATTGTTCGATAAATTTAAGCCTAAATTTGTCAAGAGGTACGCTGATCTAAGTAAAGACGCTGGAAAGGCTGTTAAAGAATATATTTCTGAAGTGAAACAGGGTAAGTTTCCGGTTAAGAATTTTTAAATGTTCTTTATGACCACAAGACTATACTTAAATATATAAGACTTTGAATTACCTAGCCGAAAATGGGCGAGAACCAAAAAAAATCGAAACAGGGACACCTTCAGCACTTGGCACTATACCATGGCTAAAATACATAGCCTTAGACTCTCTATGAACCTCTGCCATGCCATACACACTCTTTAATGTGGAAACCAAATTATCCCTTATTCTTACAAAATTTCTTCTATCTGTCCTGTTCAAAGAATAATCCCTCCTAAGTCCGTTTATTGATTTTTTGTCCAAACCTATAGTATCAAGTAAAGTCCCCCTAACCGTATCCGCAAGCGTTAATTTCGCGTTAAGTTCTTCCAAAGTCCAATATCTGGCAGGCAATACTCTTGCAAGCTCATTAATCCTACCTATCATATTCCCCATCCTTTTTCCGCCTGTTCTATCATCCATAACACCTGTTAGATAATCATCAACAACTCTTTTAGATATATTTCCAAATTGCCCAGTAATTATATCAATGCCAGGATTAGTTCTTAAATGAAAATCTAATGACACTTTTTCTTTATAGGCAAATTCTAACCTATCGGAATAAAAAAATAATACTAAAGGATTAAAATACGATAATTTCTCAGACCTTTCGATTACACTACTAAGAGGATTGATCCCAATCATCCTAACAAAATAATCTGAAAATTTTTTGACCAGTCCTTCTTGAAGCTGCACATATTCAGTGTATGCTGCCGACATATCAGTTTTGACTTTATCCACCTTTTCAGAAAATATTTTTACAACTTTATCCTGCAAACCTCTCCCACTTTTGTTTTCAACAATTCGGACTATTGGATCGGCAACTAAAGATGAACCTACCGAATAAATAAAAGACTGTTTAACATAATTTATTAATTCATCCATATCAACCAGATCTTTTTGAGAATACTGCCCTTGTGTTCCCAATTTTCTTTTTCCTCCACCCTGTAAATCAGCTAATAAAAATCTCAGATAAGTATCCCTCCTCCTAAGCACTTTGTGAAGTCCGGTAACTATCCGCCATGCCTTATGTAAAGGTGCATTCTTCTTTAAATATCCAAAATACGGAGAGATCGTTTCCAGTGCACTTAGATATTCCTGATTATAGCTTAAAAGAGTATCACCTTTAAGCCAGCTCTCGACTGTGGATCTAGATATATCAACATCAATTTCAGCACATTTAGTAGATACTGTATCAACTATTAACTCAACATCAGACTGACCAAGTTCATTAAATACAAGATCATCATTTCCAAGAACACCACTTACAAGCTCAGCTCGCAACCTAGGCTGATATTCCACGTCACTCCCATTTTTTCTGGCTACATGTAGACTATCAAAAGCAGCCTTATATAATTCCTTTCTCATTAAATGAGAAACAATATCAGGCAAATCCGGAACTTTTACGTCTGCTGCATCCCCTTCTCTTATCAGTGATTCACCCGGTGAAAAATCCACTGCTTTTTTCTCATATATGTGATCCCCAAAAATTCCCGAAAGAGAGTAATCTAATGGAACCTCTACTTTGTTACCGCTTAACATATGAAATACACGTGTTGCCATATTAGATGTAACTACTAAGTAGTTTAAAAAGTTTACTCAAAAATCCATAATAACTTTTAAAAACCAAAGCATCTTCTCAATGTAAAGAAGAAGATCATGAAAATAATAACAACTATCATGAAAATGCAGCATTATTCTGACACAATAAGGCAAAAGAATAAAAAAATAGGATTTGTTCCCACCATGGGTTATCTTCATAACGGCCATATGAGCTTGATCAAAAAAGCCAGGCAGGATTGCGACATTGTCATTGTCAGTATTTTTGTTAATCCCACACAATTCGCACAAAACGAGGATCTTTCAAAGTACCCACATAATTTCGAGAGTGACAATAGATTATGCGAAAATGAGAAAGTTGACGTCATCTTCTATCCGACAAAAGAGGAGATGTATCCAGCAACACAGCTTGCCTGGGTTAACGTACATAAGATCACTGAAAGCCTATGCGGCTTATCCCGTCCAGCGCATTTCCAGGGTGTTGCAACCGTTGTTGCAAAACTCTTCAACATAGTCAAGCCGGATAAAGCCTATTTTGGGCAGAAAGACTACCAACAAAGCCTCGTTATTAGAAAATTAGTCCATGACCTAAATTTCGATACTGAGATCATAACATGCCCTATTGTACGTGATCAGGATAACGTTGCAATGAGCTCAAGAAACAAATATTTAACGATTGAACAAAGAAAACAGGCGCCTGTCTTATTCCAGGCATTAGAAAAAGCAAAATGGCTGATTGCGCAGGGTGAATTACGACAGGGCTCGATAAAAACCGAAATCAAAAAAACCATTGAGTCCATGCCGCTTGCAAAAATTGACTATATTGAGATAAGAAACGCCCAGAACCTTGAAAAGATTGACATCCTTAAAGGAAAAGTTTTAATAGCGCTGGCTGTATATTTTGGTAAAACAAGGCTTATTGATAACAAGATATTTAACATTACCCAAGAATGAATATCATCATAGGTGTTACGTCAGGGATTGCATGTTATAAAGTTGTAGACTTGATAGAAAAGCTAAAGAATAACAATATATTTGTCATCCAGACAAAAAATTCGATAAACTTAATCTCGCCATCCATTTTACAGAAAGCCGCAAAAAATAAGGTGGCAATCGACCTGTTCAATAAGAACTTCAACTATAAGCATTACTTAAAGAATAATAAGCTTATAAAACATATTTCTTTGGCAGACAAAGCAGACCTGGTAATAATTGCCCCTGCAACAGCAAACTTCATTGGAAAGTTAGCTGGCGGCCTTGCTGATGATTTGTTGACCACAACCGTTATGGCGACAAAAGCACCGGTATTGATATGTCCAAGCATGAATGTTAACATGTGGAATAACAAGATTGTCCAGGAGAATATTAAAAAATTAAAAAAAAGGGGTTATCATTTTATAGACCCTGAACATGGCATGCTTGCCTGCGGATACAAAGGCATCGGCCGTCTTGCAGGCCTTGACAAGATTACCCATAAAGCAAATTTATTAATCAGAAAAAAAGACCTGATAAGCAAAAGAATCCTGATCACTGCCGGCCCGACTGAAGAAGCTATTGATCCAATAAGGGTCATTACAAACAGAAGTTCTGGTAAGATGGGCTATTCTTTAGCAGAATCTGCTATGTTGCGAGGCGCAAAAGTCACTTTAATAAGCGGCCCTTCAAATCTGCAGGCACCATCAAACATAGAATTTGTAAGCATAAGAACAGCCGAGGAACTAAGAAAAGAACTGTTAAAAAGATACGACAATTGCGATATTGTGATTATGGCAGCAGCAGTATCTGACTTTAAGACTGTAAAGTTAAGGCATAAGATAAAAAAGCAAAACAGCCTGACACTCAACCTGATAAAAAATGCTGACATCCTCAAGGAGATAGGCAAAAAAAAGAGACACCAGATGCTTATTGGCTTTTCACTGGAATCTAAAGATTTGATAAAAAATGCATTATTAAAATTAAAAGAAAAAAATCTGGACTATATAATCGCAAACAAGGTAAAAACCTTAGGTTCTGACAGATCAGACTTTACAGTGATCTGCAAGGATTACAAAAGAAAATTCTTAAATATTAGTAAGCTTAAGATGGCAGATAATATATTAGACCTAAAATGATACTGGGCATTGATTTTGGAAGTTCGAATACTGACGCTGTTTTGATGAAAGATGAATCCATTAAAAAAACCCTCAGTTTTAAAAAAGACGAAAGGCTGGACTTCGTATTGTTTAAGCTTGCAAACGAGAAGATCGATAAGATTGCTGTAACTGGCGCTTACGGCCATAAATATTATTATCAGATCAACAATATTCCTGTAAAACAGATTGATGAGATCAAAGCTATCGGTCTTGGCGGATTATACGTAGGCAAGAAAAAAGAAGCGTTGGTTGTTAGTATTGGCTCAGGAACAGCGATGGTTAGCTGCAAAAAAGAGATCAAACATATAGGCGGCACACCTATCGGAGGCAAAACCTTCACAGGCCTTGCAAAGCTTTTACTCAATACTGAGGATCTATCAAAAATTGAAAAGCTTGCAGCCAAAGGCAATCTTAATAATATTGACTTGAACCTCAAAGAGATCTACCCAAAAGGCATCGGCTTATTACCGCCTACTGCAACAGCGGCCCATTTTGGCAGTTTTAAGGATTACGACAAAAACGATATCGCACTCGCATTGATCAACATGATCGCCCAGAGTATTGGAACGCTTGCAGTATTTGGTGCAAAAGCGACAGGCCATCAGGATATAATCTTAACCGGTAGACTAACAAAAATTAAATTGTTCAAAAAGATAATCCTTGACAGGATAAACACTTTAAGCTGCATCCCTGTAACAATCCCAGCTGATTCTGAGTATGCAACAGCTATTGGCAGCGTTATCGGTGAGAGTATTGGTGTTTACTAGCCTATCTGTTTATACAGATACAAACAACCCCAACAGTTTTCTAATTATCCAAATGCCTCGCCTTTAAAAAAGATTTGTCAAGCAATAGGTAATTGATCATATAATTGCCACACGCTATTGTTAATCTCACCAATATTTTGAATTGTATGAGCATATGCTTCTTGATAAAAAATTAAAATTAATGCTCATTTTCACGAAATGTGCTTAACGTCACTTGGAAGGATATATTGTAAAACTTCTTTCAAATTTTTTTTATCCACACAGACATCTGCAACTTTCCTTAGATCTTCATCCTTAGCATCAAACGCTATGCTAAACCCTGCAAGTTCTGCTATTTTCAGATCATTATGATGATCACCGATAAATACGCATTCTTTCAAAGCGATTTTCTGTTCAGCTGCAATCCTTCTTAAAGCATCAGCTTTCTTATTCATATCATATTCAGTAACTTTGACTTCTGTAACATTTCCGATCTTATCAAAATGGATCCAACTAAGATATACATCATCAAAGTAATCTTTATAGTCAGGCAGAACATACTCCAATATTATATTTAACGACCCTGAGACTATTGCCAGTTTCATTCCTTTATTTTTTAGAATATTCAAGGTTTCCCGCGCGCCTTTCATCAGCTTCACATTATTTTTTTTAAGAGCATCCATAAAATCCTTCTTTTTTGCATTCTTTGCAACCCACATATTGATATCATGCCTTGCCCATTCCAGATAACTAATTTCACCATTGTAGAATTTTGCTTTCACTTTCTCGCGTTTTTTACTGTCGGTCTTAAAATATTCATGGAATAATTGCCATGAAAAAACTATATTATCTACCAGTGTTCCGTCCAGATCAAAGCAAACAAGTTTATACATTTTAGGTAACAAACATTTTCACAGCCAGTATTAATACAATTACTATAAAACCTTTTCTAAGCCATTCGTTCCCAATTCTGGGCCCATAATATGACCCAACAAACGATCCGGTAAAGAGTCCGATAAAAAGGACTACACCATAAAATAAGTTGACCATGCCGTTAACAAAAAAGATCAGAAATGATATCATATTTGATACAATACCGGGTATTTTTCTTGTCCCTGCACTTTGAAGAAATGTCTGCCCAAAAAAGAAAAGTAAGATATAGCTCATAAGTGTTCCATACCCTCCCCCAAAAAACCCTGCGTAAATACCGACCAAAAACATCAATATTGCTGAAACCACCCAAGAAGACACTGTTATCTTCTTTTTAATCTTCTTGGTTCCGATAGGTTTCTTGATTATTAAAACTAAAAGAATACAGATAATAAGCACAGCAATTATTTTTTTAACAAGAACTTCGCTTAATTTTACGACAATAGTAGTGCCGATGATTGTCCCAAGCCCAAGGAATAAAGTTAAGATTAACGCTAATTTAAAGTCAATCAGCTTGTGTTTAGCAAAATTGGACAATCCACCTATGTTTGTGCCAAACCCTCCCAGCTTTGAAGTGCCAAGCGCTGTTTGAGTAGGTAAGCCAACAAGCACCAATACCGGCACTGTTAATAATCCGCCGCCTCCGACCAATGTCCCGTAAAATCCGGCAACAATTCCGGCGATTAAGACAATAATAACATCCATGATATATCTGTTGTCATATCATATAATAATCTTTCCAAAAGTTTTAAATAGATAAGAACAAAACCAAAACCAAACAAAATTTGGAGGTTATTAACATGACAATAATAGGATTTAATTTTAACTTGATTAATGCAAAAAGAGATTCCACCGCTTCCGGAAAGATTAGCGTAGGTAACAACGTTTCTATTAAAGATATTGAAGAAACCACTTTCCCATTAGGCAAAGAAAAACAGACAGCTTTAAAATTCAGTTTCGAATTCACTTCTAAATACGAGCCAAAAATTGGTGATATAACACTTGGCGGTGATTTGCTCTATATTGGAGACAGCAGCAAAACAAAAAAAATTCTGGACGATTGGAAAAAGGACAAAAAGATAACAAGCGACATCATGAAAAACATCCTTAACACTGTGCTGACCCGCGGCAACATACTAGCCTTGATCTTAAGCCAGGAGGTCAATTTGCCTCCGCCAATACCGCTTCCGAAGGTAAACGTTGAAGAATCAACAAAGGAAGAAAAGAAATAAATTTCTTTAAACAAAAATTTTATAAAAGGCATATAGTTATCAATTCATAAAAATGGCTGCAAAAGAAATAAAATTAAAGGTTGCAGAAGCAATCCAAGACGATGTTAATAAAGGTATTGTCAGGCTTGACTCTGGCTTCATGCAGGAGATTGAAGTAAGAGTAGGTGATATCATAAGTGTTAAAGGTGACCGCGAGACAGTTGTTATTGTTGACAGGTCTTATCCAGGTGATATTGGTTTAAACATTATCAGAATGGACGGCATTATTAGAAAAAACGCAAAAACAGGCATCGGGGAGCTGGTATCTGTAAAAAAGGTTGAAATTAAAGAAGCAAAAAAAGTCATTATAGCTCCTACTAAAAAAGACATCATGATACGTGCTCCGCCTGAGACCTTTAAACAAGGCCTGCTTGGCAGGGCAGTTGCCAAAGGCGACATTGTAGCGCTTGGCGGCCAGCGAAGAAGAAGATCTGCAATGACCGAAAGTCCATTTTTTGACGATGTTTTTAATATTTTGGACGAAAGTTTAATGGGTTTTGGCTTTGGCGATTTAAAATTCATAGTTGTCGACACAAATCCAAAACAGCCTGTTATAGTTTCTGAACGAACAGAGGTAGTATTTAATCCTGAAGCCGTAGAGATTTCTGAAGACGTCATCCCTGAAGTTACATACGAAGATATTGGCAGTTTAGATGACGAAATAAAAAAAGTAAGGGAGATGGTAGAACTGCCTTTAAAACATCCAGAACTTTTTGAACGGCTCGGTATCGAACCTCCCAAGGGCGTACTATTGCACGGTCCGCCAGGCACTGGAAAAACATTGCTTGCAAAAGCAGTAGCTAACGAGACAAACTCACATTTCATACTGATCAACGGCCCGGAAATTATGTCCAAATATTATGGCCAATCAGAAGAAAACCTAAGAAAAAAGTTTGAAGAAGCGCAAAAAAACGCACCTAGTATAATTTTTATTGACGAGATTGACGCAATCGCATCAAAACGTGAAGAAACAAAAGGTGAAGTTGAAAGGCGGGTTGTAGCTCAGCTTCTTGCAAATATGGACGGCCTTCAAAGCCGCGGTAAAGTTGTGGTTATCGCAGCAACAAACGTCCCAAACATTCTTGACCCTGCCCTGCGGCGGCCTGGAAGGTTTGACCGGGAAATCGAAATTGGCGTCCCTTCAAAAGAAGGAAGACTTAACATTCTAAAGATCCATACAAGAAACATGCCGCTTGCAAAAGATGTAAATTTAAAAGAGCTATCCGGTATAATTCATGGGTTTGTAGGTGCGGATGTAGCATCACTAGCAAAAGAAAGCGCTATGGTCGTTCTGCGAAGAGTTCTGCCCGATATTAAACTTGACGCTGACGAGACTATCCCAAAAGAGATACTTGAACAATTACGCATTAGCCAAAAAGATTTTAAAGAAGCATTAAAAGTAGTACGACCGTCGGCGTTAAGAGAAGTCCTGATTGAAAAACCCAATACTAAATGGACAGACATTGGCGGCCTTGACTCTGTTAAGCAGGAGTTAGTTGAAGCTGTTGAATGGCCGTTAAAACATCCTGAAGCATTTAAAAGAATGGGCGTAAAGCCTCCTAAAGGAATTTTACTTTACGGCGCTCCTGGCACAGGCAAAACATTGCTTGCAAAAGCAACAGCCGGTGAATCAGAAGCTAATTTTATCTCTGTCAAAGGCCCAGAATTATTATCAAAATGGGTTGGCGAAAGCGAAAAAGCTGTTAGAGAAATTTTTAAGAAAGCCCGCCAGACATCCCCTACTATTATTTTCTTTGATGAGATTGACAGTTTAGCCCCAAAAAGAGGTTCTCACCAGGGCGGCTCGCATGTAACAGAGACTGTTGTTAACCAGATGTTAACAGAGATGGACGGTCTTGAAGAAATGCACGATGTCATGGTTATTGCTGCATCTAACAGGCCAGATATTATTGACACATCTCTGCTTAGGCCAGGCAGGTTTGACCGCATGATCCTTGCGCCTGTTCCGGATGAAAAGGCAAGATTAGAAATTTTCAAAGTCCATACTAAAAACATGCCGCTTAAGAATGTATCAATTGAAAGCCTCGCAAAAAAAACCCAAGGGTATGTTGGCGCTGACATTGAATCTATATGCAGAGAAGCTGCAATCCTTACATTAAGAAAAGATATCAAAGCAAAAGAGATACCTTCAAAATCTTTTGACGAAGCGCTCAAAAAAGTAAACCCTTCAATAACCTCTGACATTGAAAAAGCATATGAAGAGCTTGGGAGTAAATTTTATTCTGCAAAGGGCAAACAGATGAAGGATGAGATGCCGAACTACTTTGGCTGATAGAAGTTTTCCAAAAACTTTATAATCTAGCTAATTTTAATTCTTTAACGAGGTGATTTATATGGGATGTTGTGGAGGAAAAAAGAAGGAGAAGAAATAACTTCTTCTTTTTATATTTATGATGGTAAATAAAGTTAAAGCATCACATATACTGGTAAAAACAGAGCCTGAAGCAAATATTGTATTTTACGATGTCACCCACAATAAGGATTTCTCTGAAGTTGCTAAAGATAAGTCGCTTTGTCCTTCTAAAAAAAAAGGCGGCGATTTAGGCTGGTTTGGAAGAAACCAGATGGTAAAAGAATTTGAAACCGCAGCGTTTGCGCTCAAAAAAGGCGAAATCTCAAGACCGGTCAAGACCCGGTTTGGCTGGCATATAATAAAGGTGATTGATATTGCTTAGCGGTGACAAAGTTAAGGTTATAACATCCAAAGAAGAGTCTGTTGGGATTCTTATGCCAAACAAAGAAACCGATTCTGTAATAATTAAGCTGGATAACGGTTACAACATTGGAATTGACAAAACAAAAATACAAAAAATAGAGAAGATAGAAAAAACAAAAGACATGCCAGTAAAAAAAAGTGAGATAAAATTAGATAAGTCTCTTCCCACAATATCTATCCTGCATACAGGCGGAACGATCGCATCCAAAGTAGATTATAGAACCGGCGGAGTTGTTGCGCGATTTGAGCCCACAGAACTAATAAGCATGTTCCCTGAATTAGCAAAGATAGCAAATATTAGAAGTAAACTTATAGCCAACATGTTTTCTGAAGATATGAGATTCTCTCATTACAAATTGATGATTCAAGCAATCGTTGAAGAAGTCAATAAAGGAACCGACGGCATTATACTTACTCACGGCACAGATACTATGACATACACATCTGCCGCACTTGCATTTGCCCTAAAAGATTTACAGCTTCCGGTAATACTTGTAGGCGCCCAAAGAAGTTCTGACCGGGGCTCTTCAGACGCTGCACTAAACTTAATTTGCGCAGCTGAATTCATTACAAAAACCGACTTTGCAGGAGTTGCTATCTGCATGCATGAGAACATGGATGACAAAACAAGCGCAATAATGCCTGCCTGCAAAACACGAAAATTACACAGTTCCAGAAGGGACGCTTTTAAAGTTGTGAATGATGAGATGATTGCCAGAATTGATTATGAAACTAAGAAAATAGACTTTATCAATAAAGACTATCTAAAAAAAGATAAAAAAAGAAAATTGGTCGTTAAGGACAAATTTGAAGAGAAAGTCAGCATATTGCGATGTCATCCGAATATGTTTCCTGAGCAGTTTGAATTTTTTAAAGGCTACAAAGGGCTCATTATTGAAGGAACCGGCCTTGGACAAGCGCCTGTTGGCACTCCAAACGACTTATGCAAGATTCATAAAAAAAATCTTGAGGCAATTAATAATTTAGTAAAATCAGGAGTTACAATTATCATGACCTCCCAGACAATTTTTGGCAGAGTCCAGATGCATGTTTACAGCAATGCAATAGATTTGGTAAATATAGGTGTAATTCCAGGCGAAGATATGCTGACAGAGACATCATTTATTAAGCTTGCCTGGCTTCTTGGTAACTTTCAAGACAAAGAAGAAATTAAGGAATTAATACAGACTGATATCTGTGGAGAAATTAACAAACGATCAGGCACAGAATTTTTATGATTATCTTTCAAACTTTTTTTTACAGTCCAGACACAAAGGTGTATGCGGCAATATTTCAAGCCTCCTATAACTGATTTTATTATCGCACACTTTACATTTTCCATAACTTCCATCCTGAATTCGCTTCAGTGCGTCATGCACATGCAGGAAGTTATATTCTTCTGAATTTTCTTTTAAGGGTGCAAGTTTAAGGTCTGCTAGATAGATCATTTTGTCTATTGCAGAACTGTTAGAGAATTTATGGCCTTGCAGTTTTTTTGCATGTTGCATAAGTTTTTTCTTTAATATTGCCTTCTTTTGAGGTGTTAGTGTCATTATTTGAGATTAATGCAATACTATTATTTAAATTTATCCTGCGTTCCATAAAATACTTAAATAACCTCATTTTTATATGGGATATGGATTATGAGAAGATTGGATTTAAGTCAGGCCTTGAGATTCACCAGCAGTTAGACGGGTTGAAGCTTTTCTGCAGCTGCCCAACTTGGAATTCTGCAAAAGATCAGGATATTAAGGTCACCAGACGTCTAAGGGCTGTTGCAGGCGAAACAGGCAAAATTGACGTTGCTGCAAAGCACGAAATGCAAAAACACAAACAATTTATTTACGTATCAAATTCAGAAGACACCTGTCTTGTTGAATATGATGATGAGCCGCCCCGCATAATAAATCAAAACGCACTAAACACAGCTTTACAGGTAGCTTTATTATTAAACGCTAAAATTATTGACGAAATCCAAGTAATGCGTAAGACTGTTGTTGACGGTTCTAACACATCCGGGTTCCAAAGAACCGCATTAGTTGCAAGAGATGGTTATATTAACACATCATTCGGTAAAGTTAGAATACCTGTGATATGTTTAGAAGAAGAAGCAGCGCAGAAATTAAAAGAAGATGATACTTCAATAACCTATAAGTTAGATAGGTTAGGAATTCCCCTAATTGAAATCGCAACAGACACAGACATCATCAATCCAGAACATGCAAAAGAAGTAGCTTCATACCTTGGTATGGTCTTAAGAAGCACAGGCGCTTGTAAAAGAGGTATTGGGACTATACGCCAGGATGTTAATATTTCAATAAAAGGCGGTGCCAGAACAGAGATTAAAGGATTTCAGGACTTAAAAAGTATTGTAAAGGTTTCTGAAAATGAGGTTCAAAGGCAGCTTTCTTTAATAAAAAATAGAAAAAAAATATCAAAAGAAGTAAGAAAAGCAGAGCCTGATTTTACTACAAGTTTTTTAAGGCCCATGCCAGGTGCTGCGAGAATGTATCCGGAAACAGACGTTGCGCCGATAAAAATCACAAAAGAAAGACTATCAACAATAAAAGTGCCTGAATTACTTTCTGATAAGCTTAAAGATTTGCAGAAGAAATACACTATCGGAGAAGAAAAAATAAAAAATCTTATGAAGATTGCAGTTTTTGACGAAAACCATTTTGACTTGTTTGAAAAACTGGCAGATCAGTGTAAAAAAGTCAAACCCGCATTCATCTGCGAAACCCTCCTATCCTATAATTCTGAGATACTTAAAAAACATATCGGTTCCGACCCATTAAGAATCACAAAAGACCAGATGATTCAGATATTTGAAAAATTGGACAATGGCAAAATAACAAAAGATTCTGTTTTGGAGATCTTGTCCGAGATTTCATCAGGTAAAGGACTAAACATCAAAAAATTCGAGATTGAAGAGATTGATCTGGAAAAAGAGATTAAACAGATCATTGATCAGAAAAAAGGGCTCAATGAAGGTGCCTATATGGGCCTTATTATGGCAAAATTTAAAGGTAAAATTGATGGTAAGAAGGCCGTACTGATTCTGAAAAAGTATACATAAACTTTATAAATGCGTTTAGAACTCATCACCTTATATTAATTTAGGGAGGTTATTCATATGGCAAAAAAAATGGTTTATGCCTTTGAAGAAGGCAGTAAAGAGCTAAAAGAGATATTAGGTAATAAAGGTGCGCATTTATCTGAAATGACAAATCTGGGAATACCTATACCTCCTGGCTTTATTGTTTCAACAGAAGCCTGCAGAGAATACTATGATCTTGGCCAAAAACATCCTGAAGGCATGTGGGACCAGGTAAAAGAGAAACTAGCAGAGCTTGAAAACAAAGTTGGAGCCAAACTTGGCGACACTGAAAATCCACTCCTTGTTTCAGTAAGATCCGGAGCAGTTGTATCTATGCCAGGCATGATGAACACTGTCCTAAACCTTGGTTTAAATGACAAATCAGTATTAGGTCTTGCAAAAAAGACAAATAATGAAAGATTTGCATATGATGCCTATAGAAGATTCATTAATATGTTCGGAGACGTTGTTATGGGAGTCGACCATAAGCATTTTGAAGAAATACTTGATAAGATTAAAGAAACAAAAGGTGTAGAATACGACACCGATCTTGATGCAGAAGACTGGAAAAAAGTCTGTGAAGAATATAAAGAGATAATTAAAAAGGAAAAAGGACAATTATTTCCTGAAGACCCGTTAGAACAGTTAAAGATGTCCATTGATGCTGTTTTTGAAAGCTGGAACATTCCAAGAGCAGTAGCCTATAGAAGACTAAATAACATTAAAGGACTGATTGGAACAGGAGTAAATATTCAGACAATGGTCTTTGGAAACATGGGAGATACATCCGGTACAGGAGTGCTTTTTACAAGAAACCCTTCAACAGGAGAGAACTTGCTTTATGGTGAAGTCCTTTTCAACGCCCAGGGAGAAGATATAGTTGCAGGTATAAGAACACCGCTGCCTATTTCAAAACTAAAAGAGATGATGCCTGAGATTTATGAGGAACTATCAACTATATATAAAAAAGTTGAACAGCATTACAAGAACATGCAGGATATGGAATTCACAATCCAGGAAGGTAAACTATCAATTCTTCAGACCAGAGATGGCAAAAGAACTGCGCATGCAGCTGTCAAGATTGCTATTGACATGGTAGAAGAGGGTTTAATAGATAAAAAAACTGCAGTACTAAGAGTACCGCCTGAACATCTCGATCAGCTTTTGCACAAGCAAATTGACCAGGTTGCAAAACTACAAGCAGAACTTCTGGGTAAAGGACTTCCGGCATCGCCCGGCGCAGCCGTCGGAAAAGTTGTTTTTACAGCAGATAAGGCAGTTGAACTTACAGAAAAAGGCGAGAAAGTTATCTTAGTCAGGACAGAAACATCACCTGAAGATATCCAGGGCATGCATGTTGCCCAGGGAATTTTAACATCACGCGGAGGGATGACATCCCACGCAGCAGTTGTTGCAAGAGGCATGGGTACATGCTGTATTGCCGGCTGCTCAGACATACAGATAAACGAAAAAAAAGGAGAATTCAGGGCCAAAGACCAGGTTATTTGTGAAGGTGATTATATAACCTTGGACGGTACTGCTGGCGAAGTCTATAAAGGCCAAATACCTACAGTGGACCCACAACTAAAAGGTGAATTCAGGACATTAATGGAATGGGCAGATTCTTTTAGAAAGCTAAAGATCAAGGCTAACGCAGAAACCCCCCATGATATCAAAGTAGCACTTGATTTTGGTGCTGAAGGAATTGGCCTTGCAAGAACAGAACATATGTTTTTCGAAGGTGACAGGATAAAAGCTGTTAGGGAAATGATTCTTGCAGAGGATTTGGAAGGAAGAAAAAAAGCATTAGCTAAACTTAAGCCCATGCAAAAAGAAGATTTCAAAGGGATCTTTAAAGCGATGGACGGAAAACCCGTGATTATAAGGTTACTTGATCCACCTTTACATGAATTCCTGCCAAAAGAAGCTGAAGACATTAAAGAGATGGCAGACGAACTTAATGTTGACGAGCAGAAGATTAAAGACACAATAAGCGACCTGCACGAGTTTAATCCTATGTTAGGTTTTAGAGGCTGCAGATTGGGAATCAAATATCCGGAGATAAGCGAGATGCAGGCAGAAGCAATTTTGGAAGCAACTATTGAATGCACAAAAGAGGGGATTAAAGCAATACCCCAGATTGAGATTCCCCTGGCAGGCCATGTCAAAGAATATTTAATGATACAGGAGATTGTTGACCGTGCTGCAAAGAAATTAAAGCTTAAAAGAAAAAAAGACTACTGGGTTGGTACAATGATAGAAGTCCCAAGAGCTGCTTTGACCGCTGACCAGATCGCAAAAAAAGCAGACTTTATGTCTTTTGGCACAAATGATCTTACCCAGATGACATGCGGCTTTAGTAGGGACGACGCTGGCAAATTTCTAAATAAATACGTAGAAGCCAAGATCTATGACCGCGACCCATTCCAAAGCATCGACCAGGAAGGTGTTGGAAGCATTATGCAGATTTGCATAAAAAAAGCAAGAAAAGCAAACAAAAAGATAGAAATTGGAATCTGCGGCGAGCATGGTGGAGAGACAGAATCAGTCAAGTTCTGCCACAGGATTGGGCTCAATGATGTAAGCTGCTCTCCGTACAGGATACCGATTGCAAAACTTGCAGCAGCGCACGCAGCATTGGAAGAAGAATAATTTTTTTTCTTTTATTATATATAGCATAATCTATTAAATCGTGAAAAACTTCCTATTACTGTTCTTAAATTAATCCTTATAGGCCAAATAAAATATAAATTGTTTATGGTGCTCCAAGTGTAAATTTACCATTCTCAGAATCAGACACTCATTCATTAATAGTTGCAAATATACTAGATATTCAAAAGGTAATTTTTATCAAGGACACTCCAGGCATATTCGAAACATACCCGAATTTCTGCAGAGAACAGGAAAATAATTTCTTTTTAAGTATTAAGGCAGAAGATATTCTCCAGGGCAAGATAGACAGAACAGGCCTGGATGGTATGAGTGACCATGTTATTGAAGAGAACGCGTTAAAATACTATAAAAACAAAAATAAGACAATAAAAGAGATTCAGGTTATTGATGTATATAATCCAAAAAATGTATGGTATGCATTGAAAGGTACTAAGGTAGGGTCTATTATTACTCCAAATTAATATAATCCCTCTTCACCACAATTATCAATCTAACAAATGCAGAAGCAGCCCATGTCCCTTCTAAAATTACAAATGGAACATAATTAATAAGAACCGATGCATAACAAGATAAGTACCCACCGATAATGTTCATTATTAGATAAATTTTGGAGTTACACTTTAAAGCCCCTGACATATTTAATGTAAATGCAACTAGTAAAATTCCAACCCCGATTGAACCAACTAACACATCCACTTTTATCCCATATATCATTTTAATACTACTATAGGGTTATATAATTACTATATATAATATCGTAGTAATAATTATTACGAAACTATTAAATACTATAACAAACTAAAGATTAAATATGATTAAAGAAACACTAAAAAGTCTTGGAATGACGAAAAACGAGGTAGAAATATACCTTACCCTATTAAACGCAGGGGAATTAAGCGTTAATGAAATCGGCTCAAAATCAGGCCTGCATAGACAGGTCTGCTATGATGCATTAGACAGGCTGCTGGAAAAAGGTTTTGTCTCTTATGTCAATAGAAACAACAAAAAATACTTCAGGCCATTATATCCGGAAAAGATCCTGGACTATCTAGAGGAAAAAAAGAATCAGGTAAAATCTATCCTGCCTGAACTGAAGGTGATGTACAGCCTGGAAAAAGAAGAAACATTCGTAGAGGTTGTCAAAGGAAGAAATGTGATAAGGACAGTATATAACGATATTTTCAGGATTTTAAAAAAACAGGGCGGCGATCTGCTCATCATGGGTGTTGAAGAAGGCAAATTTCTAAAATTTGACAGTATTGCGATTAGGCAGCATATACTAAGGATGAAAAAAAACAACTTAAAAGAAAAAATTTTGACAAAAGAATCCGCCAGGATCTTTTATGAAGGCAAACAATCTGAATATAGGATGATTCCAGACAGTTTATTCAACCCAACACCTACGCACATTTATGGCGATAAAATAGCTATCGTCATCTGGGGCCATCCTGCATACGGCATTATCATAAAAAACAAACAGGTTGCAGACGCAAACAGGAAATATTTCCAGATACTTTGGAAGACAGCAAAAAAGAAATAAGTTTAAATACTATTATTATCAATATGATGACATGGTAAATAAAAAAATATTAACTTTAAATATCATAATTGCAGTAATACTAATTTTTGCAGTATCACATCTTCTGTTTAATTCAGTAATTGAAATTGATAAGCAAAAGACTCACGATGACATAAAATACGAGAAGGATTATACTGATAAGAGTATCAAAGATGATGAAGTTATAGAAGACCCAAAAGAAAAAGATAACAATGATATAATAATTACAATCGATGAAAGCGAATCTGAAGAAACTAATGACCCAAAAGAAAATTCAGAAACACAATCAATTCCAGTAAATTTTGAAGAAGGGCCAACAGATGCTTCATCTTCGTTTGCCTTGCTTGGTTTTGAAACAGAGATTATTGATTCTGAACTTGCCAAAGTCAACAGCTTAAGTTACAAAATCAGAAACCAAGGCATTGGTCTGGTAAACTTAGAGTTATTAATATACGTATATGACGAAGATGACGATTCCTCTGTCAAAGGCCTTGTAAAAGACCAGATCTCAATCGGGCAGTTAGACTATCAGGATACAGTGGAAGATACTGTTTCTGTTGATGCTTTTTATAACGGCGACATTTCCACAGAAAAAACCATCAAACTAACCCTGATTGGTTATGTAGTCGGCGCCAGTTTTAATCTAGCTTCGGTTTCTGAAGAGTTTATTTTTAAATAAGTTAAGGTTCCCTATCGTAACAAGCTCTGGGCATTTTAGGAGTTTTTAACAGAATTTCTTCAACGAAATTGACCGCTGAACACCGGAGTATAAAAGCGCGCCCCCGAAGATTTGAACTCCGGACCTACAGCTTAGGAGGCTCTAGCGGATTACATTATCTGTCGCTCTATCCAAGCTGAGCTAGGGGCGCATCTATATTAAAAAGATTAGAAATCATTTTAAATAACTTTCTTTTTTCACTTCTCATGTTAATAAAACAAGCATGTGAAGATTTCATCGTAAAAGAGATATCTGATGTTCAGATTAGAGACAGTGGTAAGTACGCTTATTTTACCCTGACTAAAAATAATTACAACACCCTTGATGCAATACAAAGAATCGCTGACGCATTAAATATTTCATTTAGTAAGTTTGGCTTTGCAGGTAACAAAGATAAAAAAGCGATAACTGAACAATTAGTTTCAATTGAAGGCAGCACAAAAAACCTAAAAGATTTATCCTTAAAAGACATTAAAATTAATATTGTCGGTTTTGGTGATAGCTATATTTCAATAGGTGATTTAAAAGGCAACGAATTTATTATTACTGTTAGGGACTTAAGCAACGAAGAATTGATCAATTTCCATAACAAGACACAAAAGAAGCCAATTTTATTGCCTAACATTTTTGGCGAACAAAGATTTTCATACCAGAACGTCGATGTCGGAAGGGCTATACTAAAACGCGACTTTATTAAGGCAGCAGAACTTTTGCATTTAGACATTATCAATAATGATTATATTGGCGCTTTAAGGAAAATAAACAAGAAAATCCTAAGGTTATATGTCCACAGCTTCCAAAGCCATATTTTTAATGAAACTGTTAAAAGATACAAAAAACCAGCTAAAATACCGATTGTGGGTTTTGGTACAGAACTTGAAGATTATGATAAAGAATTACAGAATATAATACAAAACATACTAAATGAAGAAAAGATTAGCCTGCGCGATTTTATCACGCTAAAAATGCCAGAGCTCAGCCAGGAAGGCGGCATAAGAGATTCCCATATAGAAATTGAAAATTTAGAGGTAATAAACAAGACTGATGATACAATTACCTTAAAATTCTTCCTGAAAAAAGGAAGTTATGCAACAGTTGCAATCGATTACTTATTTAAGGATTGATAATGTCTCCTTGAGAATTTGCGGTATTGGTTTTTCTGTTTCCACTTCTATAAGAATCCCTTTTTTCTTATAATAACCTATTAACGGCTCTGTTTTTTTATGATACACTTTTAATCTTTTTTTAATAGCACCAGGCTTATCATCATCTCTTTGATAGAGTTTGCCATCACATTTATGGCATATATCCTCTTTTTTGGAAGGTACATTTTCAACATGATATATAGCCCCGCATTTTTCGCATATCCTTCTTCCTTTAATTCTCCACACGATAGTATCATGCGACGCTTTGAAATCAATAACTTTTTCCACACGTATACCGCTTTTAGAAAGCGCCTTAGCTTGTGATAATCTTCTTGGAAAACCATCAAGGATAAAGCCTTTTTTACAGTCTCTTTTAGCTATTCTTCTTTTAACTAAGTCAATAACCACGTGGTCCGGGACAAGTCTTCCTTTATGCATATATTCTCTTGCCTTTTTGCCTTCTTTTGACCCGTTTTTAGCAGCGTCTCTTAATAAATCGCCTGTTGAGATGTGCGGAATCCCTGTCTTTTCATGCACCATCTTAGCAATCAATCCTTTCCCTACGCCCGGCGGCCCTAAAAATACAAAACTCATAATATCACCTCAAAATAACTCAAACCCATTTAGGTATGAGAAATTGGAAATTTCATTATAAAGAGTTGTTTACTCCTAAAAATTTTCTTCGTAATTTCCAATAGATTATTTTTAAAACTTCTATTATATAAATGTTTAGAAAAAAAAAGCCCCCGACGGGATGTGCGCCCGCGACCTGCAGATAGCTTGCATAAAGGTACAAGTCTGCCGCAATAGCTACTATGCTACGGAGGCATAATATTAGTAAGAAGAATTAATAAATCGTTTAAAAAACTTTTTATTTATGGTACGTATTAACTCCTAGACGATAGCTTTTAACTGCTCATATGGATTGATATTTCTTAAATCCCATGTGCCAAACAAACTCATCATTATCTCTGTTGTCCTAAATCCTTGTTCTGACCTTAAACATCCAATAATTTTTTC